>JBAQLX010000152.1:0-4723 GCA_049302315.1 Desulfosporosinus sp. | reverse complement strand
CTTGCTGAAAAAATGCGCCAATGGACAGATGAACTTGGTCTGGATTTGATATTAACGACCGGTGGGACAGGTTTTGCAATGCGTGATGTTACGCCTGAGGCCACCTTATCCGTCTCAGATCGTTTGGCGCCCGGCATTGCAGAAGTGATGCGGATGGAAAGCTTAAAGGTGACAAGTAAGGCTATGCTAAGCAGAGCAGTAGCAGTCCTTCGTAAACAAACGCTGATTATCAATATGCCGGGTAGTCCCAAGGCGGCACGCGAATGTTTTGCCGCAATTGCCCCGGCCCTTTCTCATGGAATTCAAATCCTCAAAGGGGAAGCCAGTGAGTGCGCGACAACAGTCAAATGACAGTCACTGATGCATTAAGGCGCTATACGGAAACTTCAGATTATTTCAAGGTTGTGGTGTGTTATCCCCAAAAAGAGGAATAATACACCATCAAAGTGGGGACTAATCTCTAATAAATAAATTCCCAAATAAAATGGGGCTGTAACAAACCGGAAAACGAGTTTTGTTACAGCCCCTTTTATATCGACTGTGATACCGGTGATAAGTCGTAGGGCGCTTGTCACCTCTGTCCATGGTCTTGTGTATAATAGGGTAGACATATGGCTTGGGAGGTGAATATTGTGAAAGCCATTGCGTTTGTCGATTACGAAAACATTTGGACAGGGTTATTAGAGCGGGGTTATGACTTAACGCCGGAACAGTTGGCACGATTTTTGCAAATTTATACAACGCGAAACAATATCGACTTATTGGCCATCTATCTTTACGCTAACTTTGATCGGGAAGAGTTCTTACGAACACAAACGACGTTTGAGAAAACGAATGTCTTTACGCGGCATGTCTTTGGAAAAAACAATTATGCCAGTACGGGACTCCGCCATAATGCAGCAGATCTGGAATTAATGCTGGAGGCTCAGGAAATCTTGCTGACACGAGAGTCTACGTTTGACATGTTTTTGTTGCTTACGGGGGACGGAGACTTTCTTTCCCTACTCAGAAAAGTCCGAGCTTGGGGGAAAGAAGTAAAAGTGATTGGGGTAGCAGGAAGTATTCATCATGCTCTACACCCTTATTCTGAGGGGGAGGATCTATTACAGTGGCTCCTTCATGAAAAGCCCGAAACAGAGTATCATCCGGAGCAGGATTTGGAACAAGGGATCCAGATCCTAGGAACTCTTCAGACTCGCTTGCCCTACGTTGCATCAACTAAGGCGAGAGCCGCTTTAACAGAGCTTCTGGGACGATCTATTTTGCAGGTTAAAGAGTTCATACGGTATACGTTAAAAGAAACAATACTCCTTGAGAGGGAGCACCCCGATCCGAATCTCAAAATTGGTAAAACAAAAATATATCTTCTCAATCTGGAGAATGCCTTGGTTTTGGAAGCGTTAGGATCCATGCGGGAAGAAGTTATTCAGCGTCAAAAATTTCTGGATCTTTAATTATGCATAGAAACGTGAAAAACTGGCAATTATAGGGTTTAGAGGATGTGGATATGCGCTCGGGGGAGGGCTTGGGGTGTAATAATATCTAACGCCTGAAATAGTGAGGAATAACTCGATTGGTAGAGTAAATATAGTATTTATGCTTATATTTGGAGTCTAGGGGGGGTTGCTTTCCAGTGCCCCCTTGCATATTATTATAGATATATTGTTAGCACTCAATAGAGGCGAGTGCTAACAATATTAAATAAACAATAAGGAGGGACTTTTCTTCATGAACATTAAACCTCTCGCAGACCGGGTGATTGTCAAAGCGCTCCCAATGGAAGAAAAAACAAAGAGCGGAATCTATATGCCGGATACCGCAAAGGAAAAGCCACAAGAAGGCGAAGTTATCGCTGTCGGTCCTGGTAAAATGGAAAAGGGTGAACGCATAGCTCTGGATGTTAAAGTGAATGATCGCGTAATTTATTCCAAATATGCAGGTACCGAAATAAAGTTTGATGGAGAAGAATACTTAATTCTGAAAGAGGCGGATATCTTAGCTATTATGGGCTAGTCCAATAAGACTTAAATTTAAGGAGTGGAAAGACATTGGCAAAACAAATTATTTTCAATCAAGACGCTCGTCATGCTTTGGAACGCGGTGTTAATGCGCTGGCTGAGGCTGTACGTATAACCTTAGGGCCTAAAGGCCGTAATGTAGTCCTTGACAAAAAATTCGGATCTCCTATGATCACCAACGATGGAGTAACGATTGCTCGAGACATCGAATTGGATGATCCATTTGAGAATATGGGAGCACAACTCGTTAAAGAAGTGGCCACCAAAACTAATGATGTGGCTGGGGATGGCACGACGACCGCTACAGTTTTAGCACAAGCTATCATTCGCGAAGGGCTTAAGAATGTCGCGGCTGGCGCCAATCCTATGGGCATTAAACGTGGAATTGAGCAAGCAGTGGAGGCTGTAGTCGCTGCCATTAAAGCTAATGCCAAACTCGTTGAGACGAGCGAAGCCATTGCTCAAGTTGCCTCAATCTCCGCCAGTGACAAAAATATCGGCGACCTCATTGCTCAGGCAATGGAAAAAGTCGGTAAAGACGGCGTTATCACGGTGGAAGAAGCTAAAGGCATGACGACGGAACTTGAAGTGGTTGAAGGAATGCAATTTGACCGCGGCTATATTTCGGCTTATATGATTACCGATACAGAAAAAATGGAAGCGGTACTTAATGATCCTTTCATACTGATTTCCGATAAAAAGATCAGTGCGATTCAAGACGTTCTGCCGGTTCTTGAAAAAGTAGTACAAGCTGGTCGCCAATTGTTGATCATTGCCGAAGACATCGACGGGGAAGCTTTGGCAACCCTCGTTGTAAACAAGCTTCGCGGTTCGTTCGTATGTGTTGGGGTTAAAGCGCCGGGCTTTGGCGATCGTCGCAAAGCCATGCTTGAAGACATTGCCGTACTTACGGGCGGATCAGTTATCACAGAAGATCTCGGCTTAAAGCTGGAAAATACGACCATTGAAATGCTCGGACGTGCTCGTCAAGTTCGTGTAACTAAAGAGGAAACTACGCTTGTTGAAGGATCTGGGAACACCGAAGATATTAAGAAGCGTATTGAGGCTATCAAAAGACAAGTTGAAGAAACTACATCCGACTTTGATCGCGAAAAGCTCCAGGAGCGTTTGGCAAAACTATCCGGAGGTGTTGCGGTAATTCAAGTCGGTGCAGCAACCGAAACGGAAATGAAGGAGAAGAAACTCCGGATTGAAGATGCTTTGGCTGCCACCCGTGCTGCTGTTGAAGAAGGAATTGTCTCCGGTGGGGGTGCGGCTTTTATTGATGCCCGTCACGCCTTGGATACTCTTAACTTGGTTGGGGATGAAAAAACTGGCCTGAATATCATACGTCGTGCACTCGAAGAGCCAATTCGTCAAATCGCCAACAACGCTGGTTATGAAGGCTCTGTTGTCGTTGAGAAAGTTCATAACTCAGCAAGGGGTATTGGCTTCAATGTTATCACTGAAGTGTATGAAGACATGATTGCCGCCGGCATCGTTGACCCAGCGAAAGTCACACGTTCGGCTCTGCAAAATGCGGCTTCCATTGCTGCTATGCTTCTGACCACCGAGTGCTTGATCTCTGATATACCGTCTAAAGCTGGCGGCGACGCAGCTGGCGTGGGCGGCATGGGTGGCATGGGCGGCATGGGTGGTATGGGCGGCATGATGTAATCTTAGGGCTAAAACCCAGATATATCAATGGCCCGATGTTTGCATGTTTATATACGCCAACAATTTGCTAACATTGAGAATATTTTTTAGAGGTTTCTCATTAGTTCACTGAACTTTTGGGAAGCCTCTTTCTTTTTCGTCAAAGATTTTAAAGCAATTGGTACTGGCGTTAGGGATCAGGGCGAGTGGTTGCCAACATTGTATTGAATGTAGCTTCATTAGGTGTGGATAACGTCGTGGATAAGTTGTTGATAAAAATGTGGATAAGAAAGATTACTAAAAAAAAGAGACTAGTAATCGTCTCCCAAATAATGAGTTTCCGAAACCATGGGATAAGGCTCCGGAAGACCTTCAACTGCTTTGAATGCGACAATAAGAAATGTCTGGGCTTGCTTGAAATCAGCAAACCACCCAATTAATTTAATAGGATTACCATCTATCCATGCCATCCATCCATTAGAGGCTTGGGTAACATAATAGTTTATCCCATGGTCAAAAATTATTAAGGCGCTTGCAATTAACAATGTATTATACGATTCAAAGCCGGTTTCCATTGCAAATTGTTCTTTTGTCATAAATAATCATCTACCTTTCGGAGTTATTATTTCCGGATAAAAATTAATTTTGCATGATTAATAAAATCAAGGAGGAGTAAAAGAGCTATCCAGAGAGGGAGTATTTGTTTAGTCATCCAAGGACAGGTTACATAAATTACCAATGGCCTAATTCAACACAAATATGTAAATATATAGTATAATATGTCGAAAGACGTTTTTTGTCTTTTTCATGTAGTTAAACTCTCATTATCCCTCCGCTTTATTGACGGAGGGACCTTTTTGAAAATCTTTTCCCATATATTAGACAAGACCAAGCCTATGGGACAATTGCGCATAGAGACCTCCGGACGCGGAGGTCTCTATTATTGGACATTATGCAAGGCCTCAGCTTAATTGCTGAGGCCCCTTTGCAATATTGCAATGTACTTCATTAATGAGTTCGCCGCATTCCTCAATGGCTTTGGTCATTCG
>JBAQLX010000151.1:0-6706 GCA_049302315.1 Desulfosporosinus sp. | reverse complement strand
GTTCCAATGATGCCGCTGCAGCCCTGGCCGTAAAAATCAGTGGTTCCATCCCGGCCTTTGCGGAAGAAATGAATAAATATGCAGCCACTTTGGGCTGTCAGCATAGCCATTTTATGAACCCTCATGGAATGCCCGACCCTGAACATTATACTACCGCTAATGACCTCATTAAAATTTCCAGTGTATTTCTCAAGAATGAAAGTCTTATGAAATATGTCAAAAAAACTCGCGCCCAAATTCAATGGAAAGATGCCCGGGGTGTGCTTCGTAAAGCCGAGTTTGAGAATACGAATCGTCTTTTAGGGAACTATCCCGGAGATGAAGGTCTGAAAACCGGTACTACTACAGAGGCTGCGCAATGCCTTGTATCCTATGTCACAAGACCGGACGGAGATTTATTGCTCGTCTTATTGGGGAGCAAGAATCGCTACGACGACACCATCAAGTTACTGGATGAAGGATGGGCAACTCAGCGCTCAGAGGCAGCGCTTCGAGAGCTGGTTAAAGACCCAAAATCACTAATTTTGAGTCCTGGAATTTTTTAATTTATGGTCCAAGGGACATGGGAGTTTAGAATTTTAACTGTCAAGTAGCATAGAGGTGTTTCACGTGTTCAAGAAGGTTATAGACTGTTTAATTATAGCAATGGCACTAATATTTTTGGTCATTATTTTTATTGTACTTTTAATTATACTATGGATACAGGTTGGATTGTATGCTCCATTAGGGGTGATTATAGTCGTTCTTTTATTCAGCAAACTAAGAGTAATTTGTCCGATACTTGTGAAACCGTGGAAATTCAGCTATCTATGGCTCATTATCATTATTTTGGCTTTGACAGTGAGACTTTGTTGGATATTTTTGATAAACACAACACCTGTCTCCGATTTCAATTTAATGTATAGCTATGCTCAAAATGTACATCAAGGCGATTTTAGTGGCTTTCACAACTATGAGTATTTTGCACGGTTTATGCATGATACAGTTACCGTGTTATATTTCTCCCTTTTCTATTTTCTGAATCCTTCACCGCTTTTATTGATCAAGATAGGTAATGTCTTATGGTCAACTCTTGCCGTGTATTTTATGTATAAAACCGGGAAGCAAATCTATGGTGAAAAATTGGGACTGGCTGCAGCTTTCCTCTTAGCTATATTTCCGCCGGCAATTATGTTCACTTCGCAAACGATGTCGGAAAATATGGCGGTTACTTTATTCATCATTAGTGGTTATTTTTTTACATCTCTGATGGTGCAGCAGCCTCAGGACCGATGGCGGACATTTAGTTGGTTAACTCTATGCGGTTGTTCTCTGGCGATGGCTAATATGTTTCGTATGATAGGAATAGTCTTTCTCACAGCATATCTTGTGTATTTCTTATTTAATTGTAATTTTAAAAAAGCATTGGGTTATTTTTTTACGATTCTTGTAACGTTCTCATTATCTACTTATATAGTTAGTTCAGTCCTTCTGCTCAGCGGAATTACCGAAACGCATCTTTGGCATTCTAAAGAACCTTTCTGGACTTCCGTCCTTAAAGGGACAAATTTTCATACAATTGGGCATTGGAATGAAGAAGATGCTAAGATCGCTGATATTAATAACCATGATCCGGGAAAAATTACTCAAGCTTGTAAGGATATAATTAAAGAAAGGCTATCAAGCGCTTCTTCCGCAAAGCTGGCAAATTTTTATCTATTAAAATTTTGTGCGGAATGGACGAATCCGGATTTTTCGGCATATTACTGGACTGTTCCCAATGCTGTTGATACTGCATCCAGCAGGTATGCTATAAAACACCAATCTGAGATTTTGAAGGTAACGGCTGTAATTTATTTTGCCTTATCCTATTTAAGCATTTTGTCTTTAATCACGTTATTGAAAGACAACAAACAATTTTATAAGCAGAGCTTTTTTGTCATCTTGTTTATAGGCTATGTACTTTTTCTTCTGATTACCGAAGCACAGTCAAGATATGCTTTCAGTGTTTCCTGGGTCTTAATTGTCATGGCTGTTGGAGGAGTAAAATTGCCGGCGGTTTCAACTTTTTTTGCTGATTCAACATTCCCACACGGGATATCCGAAAAAAAGTCTAACTAATAATGCCTGTGTCGAAGGCAATGGTGGCATCGCTAGTTTTCTTATCCTACAAAAATTCTGATAGGAAAAAATATTTATTGCAAGACACTTCTTAAATATTTTATCACTGACAATTTACATATGAGTCTGGCCGGTGTCCTGGTAAAAGTCTCCTGATAAATCGTTTTAAATGGATAAATCTGTTGTTGAGGGAAGGCTTTATTCTGGAAATTTATAGGCGCTATAAGCAAATCATCTTCTATCTTGTCTTTGGCGCATTGACTACTCTAGTTAATATTATTACTTACTTCATTTGTACAAAACTGCTAGGAATGGAGTACCTTGTCAGCAGTTTTATTGCCTGGTTATTCGCGGTGATTTTTGCTTACATAACAAACAAAGTATATGTTTTTAATAGTATTGGTTCCAAAAGCATCGTGTGGGAGTTTTTTGCTTTTGTAGGTTGCCGATTGTTTTCGGGGTCGCTGGATTTAAGCATGATGTATATCATGGTTGATTTACTCTATATTAATGATTTGGTCGCAAAGGTAATTGCAAATGTTGTGGTAATTGTTTTAAATTATATCTTTGGTAAACTGTTATTTTTGAAGATGCGAACAAGGGTAATTGAGGAGAATGAGAGTATATGGAAAAAATATCTGTCATAGTACCGTGTTACAATGAACAGGAGTCCTTGCCATATTTCTACGATGAAATAACAAAAGTTGCGTCGGAGATACCGAATGTGGAAATCGAAATTTTGTTTGTTGACGACGGTTCGAAAGACAATACTCTGGCTATAGCTAAAGCATTAAATAACAAGGACAGGAGGATAAAGTATATATCATTTTCTCGTAATTTCGGGAAAGAATCAGCGATATTTGCCGGCCTTCAAAACGTTGCCGGAGACTATGTAGTCATTATGGATGCAGATTTGCAGGATCCGCCAGTCATGCTCACAGAAATGTATGATAGCTTGATTAAAGAAGATTATGACTGTGTTGCCACAAGAAGAACCACTAGGAAAGGAGAACCTCCTATCCGATCGTTTTTCGCGAGATGTTTTTACCGTCTGATCAACCGGGTTGCTCAAATAGAAATTGTTGACGGAGCACGAGATTTCCGCATGATGAAACGCCAAGTCGCCGATACAATTCTGCAGATGACTGAATACAACCGTTTTTCCAAAGGCATCTTCGGTTGGATAGGTTTTAAGACAAAGTGGCTTGAATATGAGAATCAAGAACGTGTCGCGGGAGAAACAAAGTGGTCTTCTTGGAAGCTGTTTAAATACTCGTTGGAAGGTATAATCGCTTTTTCCACGATACCGCTGTCAATTTCCTTTGTGATAGGAGTTATCTTCTGCATATTGTCATTTTTAATGATAGGTGTCATAAGCATCCGGCAGTTTCTTTATGGCGGTTCGGCTTATGGTTGGTCGTCTTTAGTGTGCATCATATTCCTTATTAGTGGTTTGCAGTTTTTCTGTCTGAGCATTGTCGGACAGTATCTGTCAAAAACTTATCTGGAAACAAAAAGGAGACCGCTTTATTTGATCAGAGAAGCTAACGGTGAAATTATCCAGCGTAATATGAGTCGAAGCTCAAAGCTAACTTTGCCGCTTGATTAATCAGGCATAAGGTAAAGAATCCAGTGAACTCGTTCAACAAACGTTGAACATCGAGACTTCGGTGACGAAAGCCTCCAGTGGAGGGTTTCGCCGAAGTCGCACGTCCCAAAAGGAATTCTTAGCGGCGAAGTCGGAGTCTGCCCCCACCGAAGCAGAATAAGGTGTACCTCTCCCACTTGTAGAAGTGGGAGTCTTACGATTGGATCAAATTGGTTAGACGTTTCTAATTCGGATCAAACGAAGAGATATTTGAATGTTGAAAATCAGACAGAGTGATTGACAAAACACGGTCAAGTTGGTATATTGATAATAATTTAATTTCAAAGGCACTGACGGAGAGAGTTCGAAAATCACTCTTGAGCTGCGGACCGAACGAGTAATCAAGTAGGCTCCGACGGTTTCCTCCGTCACAGGGAACGCATATGATGGTATGCTTGTAACAATGGGTGGTATAGGCGAATGTCTTTCATGCTTTCGTCCCTTTGCGGGACAAAAGCTTTTTTACTTTGCAAGAATATAGAATTGCCATGTTTATGGCAATTGCTAAGGACCAAAGTACTGCCAGGCGCGCGCTAAGGGAACAGATCCGGCGCGCCTATCTTGTAATTTTAGCAATTATCATAACTGGAGGGGAAAAGCAATGGCAACCAATGATATGGTAGAAATTCGCTGGCACGGACGGGGCGGACAGGGAGCCAAGATGGCCTGCCTGCTGCTGGCGGATGTGGCAGGTATAGAAGGAAAATTCGTGCAGGGATTCCCGGAGTATGGACCGGAACGTATGGGAGCCCCTATTACGGCTTATAATCGCATCAGTGAAAAACGGTGTACTATCCATTCCAACATT
Source organism: Desulfosporosinus sp. (assembly GCA_049302315.1). Taxonomy (GTDB): domain Bacteria; phylum Bacillota; class Desulfitobacteriia; order Desulfitobacteriales; family Desulfitobacteriaceae; genus Desulfosporosinus. The sequence goes on along the minus strand of JBAQLX010000151.1, from coordinate 2,150 downwards.
TACTACCCGGACTATGTGGTCGTGGTAGATGAAAGTCTGCTGGACAGTGTCGACGTTACCGGAGGACTGAAAGAGGGCGGTGCGATAATCATTAACACTCCCAGCTCTCCCCAGGAGATACGTACCCGGCTGCGGGGATGGACCGGAAAAGTCTGTACCATAGATGCCCGCCGCATTTCGGAAGAGATTCTGGGCATAAATTTTCCGAATACCCCTATGCTGGCAGCTGCGGTTAAGGTAAGCGGCGTTTTGGAAACCGAACGTTTTTTAGCGGATATAGAAGAATCCTTTAGACATAAATTTGCTGCCAAGCCCCAGGTTATCGAGGGGAACATGGCAACACTGAAAAAATCCATGGAGGAGGTGCAGGTAGGATGATTTATGCGAAGGATATCAACGAACATACCCCTTGGCAGGATCTAACCCCCGGCGGAGAGATCTACGAACCAGGAACCGCACGGGCTTTTGATACTGGTACTTGGCGGACCGACACCCCCGTTTTTCATGAGGAAGCATGCAAACACTGCATGCTTTGTGTTCCATTCTGCCCGGACAGCGCTATTCCGGTGAAGGACGGGAAACGTCTGGACTTCGATTATATGCACTGCAAGGGCTGCGGCATCTGTGAGGACGTGTGTCCCTTCCCGGCGATTACAATGATGACTGGAGGTGCAGCCGTATGAGCATCTGCCTGACCGGCAACGAGGCTGTAGCTTATGCCATGAAGCAGATAAATCCTGATGTCATGGGAGCGTTCCCGATCACTCCCTCCACAGAAATTCCTGAATACTTCGCCCAGTATGTAGCTAACGGCGAGGTAAATACTGAATACGTAACCACGGAGTCTGAACACAGTTCCATGTCTGTGTGCCTTGCGGCGCAAGCTGCAGGAGCCAGAACCGTTTGTGCCACTTCATCCTGTGGACTGGCGCTGATGTACGAGCTTTTGTACGTGGCGGCTTCATGCCGTCAGCCTGTTACACTGGCTTGTGTCAACCGGGCCCTCTCGGGGCCAATAAACATCAACAACGACTACTCCGACTCAATGGGAGCCCGTGATACCGGCTGGATCCAAATCTATGCCGAAAATAATCAGGAGGCTTATGATAATTTTCTCATGGCCATGCCTATCGGCGAGACACCGAGCGTACGCTTACCGGTGATGACCTGTATGGACGGCTTCATTACCAGTCATGCCGTAGAGAATATCGAGCTTTTGGAGACGGATGCTGTGCGCAAGTTTATCGGGGAATATAACCCCGAAAACTATCTGCTGAAAAAAGAGAATCCGCTGGCGGTAGGACCTTACGATGTGAGTCCCTATTACATGGAACACAAGGTCCTCGAGGCTGAGGCAATGAAGGCGGCCAAGGCCCGCATACTGGAGGTAGCCGCAGAGTTTGAAAAGATTTCCGGCCGGCGCTATGGTTTGTTTGAAGAACATCGGATGGAGGATGCGGAACTTGCTCTGATTCTAATCGGCTCCAGTGCCGGAACGGCCAAAGCAGCTGTCGACAAGCTGCGGGAGGATGGAGTAAAGGCAGGGCTTGTGAAAATCAGAGTATTCCGTCCTTTCCCAGGCGAGGAACTGGCCCGGGCTCTGGCCAATACCAGGGCCGCAGCCGTCATGGATAAGTCCGAGGGCTTTTCGGCAAACGGAGGTCCCTTATTTGCCGAGACCCGCAGCGCTCTGTATGATTTGAAGGAACGCCCGTATCTGATTGATATCGTTTACGGTCTGGGCGGTCGTGACATAAAGACCGAGGATTTTGAAAAAGTGTATGATCGGCTGGCGGATATTGCCGCGACCGGCGAGATTGGACCGGTATATACCCATATGGGACAGAGGTCAAAGGAGGAGACAGCATGAGCACGGTATATAACCTGAAACGGGAAGTAGAAAAACCGGCACGTCTCACCGGAGGGCATCGACTCTGTGCCGGCTGCGGCGCCGGGATCATTGTGGCAGGGATTCTGCGTGCTCTGGATAAAGAGGACAGGGCAGTGATGGTTAACGCTACCGGTTGTCTGGAGGTCTCCACCTTCATGTATCCTTACACTGCCTATATGGACAGCTATATTCATTCTGCTTTTGAAAACTCTGCGGCTACCTGTTCCGGAGTGGAAGCGGCATATTCCGCTTTGAAACG
>JBAQLX010000150.1:0-3730 GCA_049302315.1 Desulfosporosinus sp. | reverse complement strand
ATTTGGGCTTTAGCTATGATCTGGCGATGGAGAAATTCGCAGGAGGACAGAGGACTTTGGAAAATTGGGTTGTTAATGGCCGGGGCAATATTAGCCAAGCTTCCTCAGCTGATGTTGTTTCCGGTTGTCCTCCTGCTTGGCTTTTATCCTTTGCATCATAAACAGGTAAGTCAGCTTGTACGCTTTAGTTTGATTGTGCTTATTCCCCCAATGGTATATTATTTATGGGTACATTTTAACGTTGCACCTTCAAATCAGTTTGTATCCGGAATAGTCAACGAAAAATTGGTCGGGACGAGTAACCTAGACTGGAATGCATTGAACAATAATATGCAACAAGGATTTTCGGGCAGTGTGCTCCTTCTTGCGGGGGTCGGCCTATGCCGCCTGATGATTTCGCGTTCTCCCGCGCGGATAGCCCTTTTGGCTTGGGGAGGAATTGGCGTTCTTTATCTGGGAGTGGTTTGTGTACGTATTCCTTTTGATTATTACTTAGTTCCGATCTTGCCACTGGTTGCTGTGCTGAGTGCTTATGCCCTTGATGGGATTGACTTTCTTCTAGGGACAGGGATGATAATTTTATTCCTGGTATTGATCAGCTATGAATCATTTGCAGCATATGCCTACTTAACCCCAAAGTATCAATGGAATGAGGAATTTCTCAGCCAGGCGAGGTGGCTTCAGGGCCATACTTCTGCCTCAAGTATTCTTGTCTTAAGCGGCCCACAGCCGATGACGTTTTATTATGCGAATCGCGTGGGTTTTCGCTTAACTGCAATAGAAGATGAAGAGATTCCATCTGTAATTCTGGGCCAGTACCCAGGGGATTTTTTAGTGCATCTTCCTCAGGATGTGCATAAAGAACCATTTTGGGAAAAAGTTCGGAATAGTTATCCGGAAATAGGACCGGGTGTTTTTGATCTGAGAGAATAGTGGTGTTAGTTTCAGATTTAGGGAGCGTGGAACATTTGAACAGGGCTCAAGAAAAAGGGGACGGAGAACGTCTGCAAAAAGTGCTCGCCCAGGCTGGAGTGGCTTCGCGTCGACATGCTGAGCGGCTGATTGGAGAAGGTCGGGTGACGGTAAACGGGAATAAGGTTTCTGCTTTGGGCGCTAAAGTGCGTATTCAAGACCAAATTCAAGTGGATGGGCAGGCGGTATACCGATCCGATGGACTTCACTATTATCTTCTCAATAAACCGGTCAGGGTGATTACCAGTGCAAGTGATCCCCAGGGGCGTCCCACCGTGGTTGATTTATTGAAAGATGTTCCAGTACGGGTTTATCCAGTCGGAAGGCTGGATTATGATACATCGGGCTTATTGGCGCTTACCAACGATGGAGAATTAGCTCATCGCTTAATGCATCCCTCGTATGGGGTAGAGAAGACATACCGGGTCTGGGTACAAGGACCGGTGGGTATTAATGCCCTGGAAACTATACGGCAGGGGGTGCTTTTGGAAGATGTATTCACCGCTCCGGCTCAAGTTGAGCGCCTGAGTGGTGTTTCCAAAGAAACAAAGGTTCAGGCCAAAGATAATCATTCAGAAGTCTTGGAAGTGACCATCCATGAAGGTCAAAATCGCCAAATTCGGCGGATGTTTGCAGCAATCGGATATCCGGTGGTTAAACTTGAACGAATTAGATTCGGCTCGTTAACCCTGGCAAATTCCCTGCGGGTAGGCGCCTACCGGGAATTGACGAGAGAAGAAGTCAAGGAATTGCGTTCCCAAGTAGGGCTAGGAAGTTAGCATGAATTGACCTAAAGCAAGACAGGCAGGAAAAAGTCAAACTCATGTAGAATATTTGTATGACGAAATTAAAAGTAACATTGTTTTAAATAGTGAAACGGAGAGAGCGATGATGAAGATTCGAATAGGGGATGAGCTCCTGACAGAACACGTTCGTGTGCGGATTCGTGTAGATTATCGCGGTGAATCGCGGAGTGGACGCTTTTTCTTTGGCGGAAAGAGTAAAGAACAAATGGCCGAAACGATGCGAGAACAACAGGTTGCCTTATTGCGCAATGTGCCACTTCAAGGAATTTTTATCGAAGATGTCGATTTAAGTCTTGATGTCTATACTGTGACTGAAGGGGAGGGGAGGCGTAGACACGAGGTTGCCTATGCGCCCATAATCTTAACTTTGCGGATCGAGAACCTTGATGATTTGCTCCCCCTGCTGATTAAACCTGAATTTCGCAAAATTGATTTTCTAAGTCCCGAAAATATCTCGCTTCACCGCTTGGACATGGAACGCTTACTTTTTCGTTTAAGTCAATCATTTCAACAAGAAATAAAACTTCTCGAACAAAAATATTTGCGTTAGGATTTGCCAGCCATACCCCTTTTAGATAATCCCTAATTCTCGCCCGATCTGTTTTAGATGTTGCACAGCCCAAGCCAGCTCTTCGTTGCTGTGGGTGGCCATAACGGTTAACCTTAAGCGGGCGGCATTAAGTGGTACCGTAGGCGGTCGGATGGCCGTTGCCAAAATATTTGCGTCAAACAGACGGCTGCTGAATTCCAGAGTAGCTGTATTATCCCTTATTAGGATGGGGATAATCTGGCTTTGACTGTCCAAGAGCTTAAATCCAGCCTCGGTCAGTTCGTTCCGCACCCAGGCAGCCTTGGCTAGAACCTCTTCCCGCCGCCAATTCTCCTGTTGAACAACCTGAAGAGCTGCTTGCACACTAGCCAGGACGGAAGGGGGGAGACCCGTAGTGAAAATGAAGCTGCGGGCTTTATTACGCAAATAATCTATGAGTACTTTCCGCCCGGCCACATAGGCCCCGGAACAACCAAAGGCTTTACCCAAGGTACCCATGGTGATTTCCACTCGATCCGTTACCTCATAGAATTCGGCCAACCCCCTGCCGTTTTCTCCGAAAATTCCGCCCCCATGGGCTTCATCAATCATCAAAACCGCCCCGAACTTTTCCTTCAATTCGACTATTGCTGGGAGGGGGCAAGATCCCCGTCCATGCTAAAGACACTTGCCGAAGTCGCACTACAGCCCAACTGTTGAACCGCCTGGCTGGCAGCTGTTTTTAACAGGGGATGACCGGCAATGCCCAAGTAATTGTTGCTGCTCAGATTTAACAGGCTCTTCCCCTTTATCCAATCAAAATGAATGAGCATTTCCATATAAAAGTCTGAAATAACCAATTGAAGGTAGGCGAATTTTGCTAATTCTAAGTGTTCCCATATTTCATTATTACAAAGGTCATGGTACACTGAAGAAGAAATCAATTAACTATCCAATTATAGTGGCGGTCGAACAAAGGAGAGACATCGAGTGATTATAAAACCCATTAAAACCAAGAAAATATATGAACAGATTGTTGATCAAATAGGGCTATTGGTTGCTGAAGGGCAGTTAAAACCTGGCGATCGTTTACCTTCAGAGCGTGAATTAGTTGAACAGTTTCAAGTATGTCGTGCAGCCATTCGTGAAGCCATCAGTGCTCTTGAAATGATGGGCCTTATCGAAGTACGCGCGGGAGAAGGTATGTACATCAGACAGGAAAACATTGACTCTGGGGTTGCTCCCCTCGCTTGGATGCTATTTATTGAAAAAGATACGGATCTGGAACTTTATGAAGTTCGTAAGATCCTAGAGGTACAGGCTGCGGGGCTAGCGGCGGAGAGAGCACAAGTTGATGAGATTCGTGAACTGTACGAAGCCTTGGAAGTCATGCGCATGGATCTCAAAGCAGATTGTATAGGGG
>JBAQLX010000149.1:0-3932 GCA_049302315.1 Desulfosporosinus sp. | reverse complement strand
GGCTGAGAGCACTGCAAATATGCTCTAAAATGTATTATGTGACGGTATGCCAGGCGGCAAACAGAAAGGGTGTCGCGAGAAAAGAAAAAGCCCTCGAATCCGCTTATATTGCGGTTCAAGAGCAATTGTTTCTGGTGCCGATGGCCGGAGTCGAACCGGCATGGAAGTTATCCGCCGCATTTTGAGTGCGGTGCGTCTGCCAATTCCGCCACATCGGCAAGTTTATTTCAATTTCCCTCTCCATAATCCGTCTTTGGAATTTGGAGGGATATGGTGGAGGGATATTAAAAACCATAGAGACTATTCGATTATCAAGAACCCAGCAACCATGCGGGTTTGGGAGCCGCCAACCAATCGAAAAGGGCTTTTAACGCAGTAGATTTTGAGACCGACGCGTCTGCCATTCCGCCACTCGCCCAATTAGTTCAATCGTTGATTAAAGACAACTTAGGTATGATACATTAATTTTATGATTTAGTCAAGACCGTTTGCTAAACTTAGGGTGACATTTTCTTGATAAACCCCAATTGCCTGTAACTTCTGATATCGTTTTTCCCGCAGCGCTTCTGGAGTCTCTGCTCTCAACCGTACGAGGTACTTCGAAATAACCGGAGCTAATTCTTCTGCAGTTTGATGTAGGTTGTAATGGGCGCCACCTTGAGGTTCTCGTACTATCTCATCTGCTACCCCGAGTCTTAACAGATCCTGAGCTGTAAACTTTAAAGCAGCAGCCGCTTCATTGGCCTTGGTCGTGTCCTTCCAAAGGATTGAAGCACAACTTTCCGGGGCAATGACTGAGTAAAAGGAGTTTTCAAGCATCAAAATTACATTACCTATCCCTAGGGCAAGTGCGCCGCCGCTTCCGCCCTCACCGATAACCGTACTGATCACTGGCACATGATAGCCCGCCATCGCCAAGAGACTTCTGGCAATGGCCTCACCCTGTCCTCGTTCCTCCGCACCTAAGTCGCAGGCGGCTCCGGGAGTATCAATAAATGTTAGGATTGGCCGGCCAAATTTTTCGGCCTGATCCATCAGGCGCACCGCTTTGCGATATCCTTCCGGATGTGGCATGCCAAAATTACGCTCCATATGCTCCTTCAAGTTTCTTCCCTTAACTTGGGCAATCACCGTCACTACTGTGCCTTGAAAAAGGGCAATTCCGCCCACAACCGAGCGATCATCCGCATAGAGACGGTCCCCTTTGAGTTCTATAAAATCTTCAAACAGCAATGGAGCATAGTCATAAAAATTTGGCCGCTCCGGATGTCTGGCGATCTTAACTTTTTGCCAAGGTTCAAGGTTCCCGTAGATCTCCATCTTCAAAAGAACCACCTTCTTTTCAAGGGTAGCAACTTCCTGGGAAAGGTCAATACCCTTGTCAGCAGAGAACTTCTGAAGTTCCGAAATCTTCTGAACAAGTTCGAAGATGGGTTTTTCAAAATCGAACACTTTTGCCATACTAAGCCCCTTCCTGATGGTATAGCAACAAGCGTGCCAAAGCTGAGCGCATCTGAACACGTCCCACGATCAGATCAATCAAGCCATGCTTTTGATTAAACTCTGCCGTTTGTGCGCCTGCAGGCAGTTCTTGCCTAATGGTCTGCTTGATCACGCGCGGTCCCGTAAATCCAATTAACGCATTGGGTTCGGCAATTAGGATGTCCCCAAGCGAAGCATAACTGGCTGTAACCCCCCCGAACGTGGGATCCGTGAGTACCGAAATATATAGCAGATTTTCTTCAGCCAACTTACCCAGAACAGCGCTGGTCTTCGCCATCTGGTAAAGGGAGAGAATTCCTTCTTGCATCCGAGCGCCCCCGGAAGTAGAAAATATGACCACCGGTAAGCGCAAATCAATTGCTCGTTCGATCGCCCGAACAATCTTTTCTCCAACCACAGAGCCCATGCTGCCCATCATGAAACTCGCTTCATTAAAGGCAAGCACAACAGGAACCCCCTCAATCCTAGCCTGTCCCGTAAGCACGCCTTCCATCATACCTGACTTTTCCTGTGCCTCCAGGAGCTTATCTGGATAACCTGGAAACTCCATAGGATCCAGTGAAAGCAGCTCGCTATCCCATTCTTCAAAACTGTTTTCATCAACCAGAAGCCGCAGTCGTGCCCGAGCGGAAATTCGAAAATGATACTCACACGTCGTACAAACCCGTGCGTTTTCCTCGAGATTTTTGGTGGAGAGAACTTCCCCACACTTCGGACATTTAATCCAAAGACTTTCATGAAGTTCTTTTTTTCTTATGGTCATAGGTTCTTGCTGAGAAACATCAGAGGGACCAGGTTTCTGCATTGGAGCAGTTGGAGCCGGTTGAATGGTCACGTACTTAGTTTTTTTGAATATATCTTTAAGCATAATTAGCTCCCTATGTCGCCGGTAATGATTTCATGCGCTTCTTCGGCTTCCAATTCCGGAACGAGAATTTCGACTGAAGCATGGTCACCTAGATGCGCTGAACCAATCGGGCGAAGTTGAACAAGCATCCCTTCTTCTGTGAGGATGGCTTTATACTTTTCCGCTATTAACTTATTGGGTGCAATATAAATGACTGTCCACATTCCTATAAGCCCCCTTATTAAATCCGTATTATGATACCATAGCCCTTCTGATTGTGCAACAAGGGTTCCTTTTAATCCTCACTATCTAAATCAGTGCGTGAGCCAGAGTATTTAGTGAATAATGCCTTTTCGACATATGCTGGTACAAAATCTGAAACTCCGGCATGTAAACTGGCAGCCCACTTGATCGTGCTGGAACTTATAAAGGAGAATTCACTCTGGGTCATTAGGAATATTGTTTCAATATCTGAAGCTATCTTCTTGTTCATTAAGGCGAGTTGAAATTCATATTCAAAATCGGATAAGGCGCGTAGTCCCCTAATAATGGCTACAGCTCTACATTTTCGTGCAAATTCAACTGTCAACCCTTCAAAAACACGGACCCTGACATTCGGCATGTCTTTCGTTGCTTTTAAGAGAAGTTCCATTCTCTCTCCTAGCGTAAACAAGGGTGTCTTATTACTATCTGCAGCAATGGCAATAGTCACCTCGTCAAATAGCTCATTTGCACGGCTTAAAATATCGAGATGTCCATTGGTTACCGGGTCGAACGTTCCTGGATAAATTGCAGTACGCACAATGTATCTCCTTTTTCTTTTCAGATTTTTTTATGAATTGAATTTCGCCTTAAAAGTCAAGAGTCCTGCTGCTAATAACACGGTTAAACGAAATTTTTCGCTGATTTCCAAACCACATTACTATGGCCCATTACTTCATGAAGTGCAGCCTCCAGGTCATACTCGTCATTTACCCAAAACTCGCGTTCTCCTTCTTTGTATATCTGGGTATCTGCAAAGTAGAAATACACGGGTTGACTTCCAGGAAATCGTTGGAGGATGTTCATGGTTGCTTCCATCAGATCACTTTTTTCCGTGGCAAATCTTAGAAATAGACGTTTTCCAACCGTTACCGATGGCGGGGGGATCTTTTTCGGGACTGGGGTAGTTGTTAGTAGAGAGAACGGTGATAACTCTTTCGAGGATAATAAGTCCTCAAGGGTTGTTATTCTCTCGGCAAAGATTTTTCTCTCTTCATCCCGGATGATATACTTTCCAACAACCACGATGACTTGGTCATTGCCTAAAGCATGGGTTTGCATATAGACTCGCGGAAAAATTAAGACCTCAATCCCTCCCGTTAAGTCTTCCAGAACAAAGCTGGCCATCATCTCACCTTTTTTAGTCACATTCTGCCGAAAGCCAGTTATTAATCCGCCGAGAGCCACTTTCTTTTCTTCCTCGCCTTCAAGACACGTCAAAATATCGGATGATATAAAGGGCTGAAGTTGAAGGAGAACCGAGGAAAGGGGATGCCCACTTAAGTAGAGACCAAGGTATTCCTTTTCCATGTCAAGGATC
>JBAQLX010000148.1:0-14040 GCA_049302315.1 Desulfosporosinus sp. | reverse complement strand
GTTCCAGGTGCAGAACCGGTAGCTATACGCAGCTAGCCGATCTATGGGCCAGTTACATGGAGATACCAATTCCCTGATTTTTTGGGGAGGTGTCCAAGATAAATTCTTCATTAAATGTCTCTTGAGCAGACTAGGAAAAGTTAGGAGGAAAAAGCATGAACATCATAGTTTTTATCAAACAAACATTTGATACCGAGGCTAAAATTGTACTGGATGGTCGCGGTAAAATTGATGCCAATGGGGTGAATTTGATTATCAACCCATACGATGAGTACGCTATCGAAGAGGGGCTTAAACTGAAAGAAAAATTAGGTGGCGAAGTTACTGTTGTCAGTATGGGAGGTGCACGTGCCCAAGAAGCCATTCGTACTGCCTTGGCGATGGGGGTTGATAAAGGCGTCCTTGTAAGTGATCCGGCCCTGGATAATTCTGATGAATGGAACAATGCAGAGGTCTTGGCTAAAGCGGTCTCCGATATACCGTATGACATTATCCTGGCAGGCCGTATTGCCATTGACGATGGGGCCAGTCAAATCGCTGTCCGGATAGCAGAAAGCTTAAATATTCCTTCGGTCAGCAGTATTCTTAAACTTGACGTTACTGGAACTCAAGCGACTGTGACCCGTGAAATTGACGGCGGAACAGAGGTAATTGAAGTCGGCTTACCGGTTGTCGTAACTGCCCAAAAAGGCCTAAATGAACCTCGTTATCCTTCTGTCGCGGGAATTATGAAAGCCAAGAAAAAACCGTTAAAAACCATGAAGCTTGCTGATCTTGGATTCGGCGATATAGCTCCGAAAATGAAAGTGGATAAATTCAGTTTACCTACTGCTCGCAAAGCTGGGCAGATAATTCCCGGTGAAGCTGCACAAGCTGCTCAGGGACTCGCACGTCTCTTGCGTGAAGAAGCTAAGGTTTTGTAAAAGGAGGAATTAGAGAAATGGCAAAAGGGATTTTTATTATTGTCGAGCAACGTGATTTACAGATTCGTAAAGTATCCTTAGAACTTCTCAGCCAAGGGCGAAAGTTAGCCGATGAAACAGGCGAAAACTTGGTAGCCGTTGTACTTGGTAAGGGTATTGAGGGACTAGCCCAGACTGTTGCCGCTTCCGGAGCGGACAAAGTAATCCTCATTGACGATGAGAAATTAGCTGAATATTCGACCGGCGCTTATACTTCCGTGCTTAACAAACTTATCCGCAAGGAAGAGCCGCAGGCAGTTTTGATCGGCAATACGGCCATCGGAAAAGATCTTGCTCCGCGCTTGGCTCATCGTCTGGGCGTCGGTTTAGCCTCGGACTGCACGGGAATGGAAACGGACGCGAAGAGCTTCTTGACCTTTAAACGTCCTGTTTATGCAGGTAAAGCCTTCGCTCATGTCTCCTCGACTGTTCGGCCGATTCTGGCCACGATTCGACCCAATACCTTCGCTGCAGAGGCGCCTGATGCTTCTCGCCAGGCGGAAGTCGTCAAGGAAACTGCGGATATTGATGCCGCTGACCTCCGTGCGGTTGTTAAGGAAGTTGTTATTGCCGCTTCGGCGCGCCCAGACCTTACAGAGGCTAACATTATTGTCTCCGGCGGACGCGGCATGAAGGGCCCGGAAAATTATGTAATCCTGGAAGAACTTGCCGATGTCGTCGGCGCGGCAGTCGGAGCTTCGCGGGCTGCAGTAGATTCCGGGTGGAGAGAGCAGAAGTTCCAGGTTGGACAAACTGGAAAGACGGTTGCTCCGACTCTATATATTGCTTGCGGAATTTCCGGGGCGATCCAGCATCTCGCCGGCATGGGCTCATCCAAGGTTATTGTTGCTATTAACAAAGACCCCGAAGCAAATATTTTTAATGTCGCAGATTATGGTATTGTTGGTGACCTTTTTGAAGTTGTACCCATCTTAACCCAGGAATTTAAAAAACTGGTCAGTGAATAATAAATAACATTTAGCGAAGCGCCAGCCAAAGGCGCTTCGCTAAATAAGACAAGGAGAAAAACGAATGGATTACACAATCGCAACGCGTCCTGTATTTTGGAACACTATTCCTGAAGCCAGGGAATTGATTTATATACCCATGATTATTGCGCTTATTATTTTCGGTTATGGCGTATATAAACACGTACAATTGTGGAAATTAGGGCAACCTGAGAATCGTACTGAAAATATTGGTCAAGGAATCAAAGATCTTTTTGTTTACGGCATATTCCACAAACGGATTCTCAAAGAGGCTTTTCCCGGATTAATGCACTTGGGTATTTTTGTTGGATTTGTATTTTTCTTTTTTGCAACAGCAATTATTACTATTAAGATGGATATTGGACCAGATTTTTATTGGGGTTACCTCTATCTTTTTATTAAGTTAACAACGAATCTTTTTGGACTCCTTGCTTTGATTGCAATTTTGGCCTTAGCCTATAGGCGTTACATCCAAAAACCGGATTATTTGGACAATAAGCCAGAAGATGGCATCGCCCTTGCTCTATTATTCGTTCTCTTATCTACCGGCTTTCTTATTCAAGGCGCGCGTATTGCTTCAATATCGGATCCATGGGCTTCATATGCTTTTGTTGGGCAGTGGATAGCAGCTCTTCTAGTGGCTAATTATAATGAAGCGCAGATTTTGTCACTGCATGCTTTTCTCTGGTGGTTCCATCTCTTGCTCGCAATGAGCTTTATTGCTTATATCCCATATTCTAAATTTTTCCATATCTTTCTTGGTTTGGCCAATCAATTTATGCGTAAACGTGGACCGATTGGGATTCCCGAGCCGATTGACTTCGAAGATGAGAGTCTCGAAACTTTTGGGAGGAGTCAAATGCGGGAGTTTTCCTGGAAAACATGGTTTAACTCCGACGCTTGCATTCGTTGCGGACGATGTCAGAATAACTGTCCTGCCTACTTGAGCGGCAAGCATCTCAGCCCAAAAAGAATTATTCAGGACATGAAGGTTCTGATGCAAGAAACAGCTCTTGCAGTTGCCGAAGGAAAAATGCCAAGAAATATTCAGGTTGCTGATGCTGATGCTGAAGCTGCTGCGGCAAGCGAAGCCGAAGAGTGGACCGGTCGGGCGCTTATCGGCGAAGTGATTGAAGAAGAAGATCTTTGGGCTTGTACGACGTGTCGTTCATGCGAACAGCAATGTCCGATATTTGTGGAACATGTCGACAAAACTATTGATATGCGCCGCAACCTGGTTCTCATGGAAACCAGGTTCCCTTCGGAAGCTCAATTGGCCTTCAAAAACATGGAGAATAACGGTAACCCATGGGGTATCGGTTGGAGCACGCGTGCCGATTTCCTGACGTCCCTTGGCGTTAAAACTTTCGAAGAAGATCCTGAGGCGGAGTATTTGTATTGGCCCGGTTGTTCAGGCGCCTTCGATGCCCGCAATCAAAAAGTTTCCGCTGCCCTGGTTAAGCTGCTCCAAGCGGCAGGAGTTCATTTCGCTATCTTGGGGAATGAAGAGAAATGCTGCGGCGACTCTGCTCGTAAGTTAGGGAATGAATATTTATTCTACTCCTTGGCTACAGAAAACATCGAAGTCATGAAAGGCTATGGAGTCAAGAAGATTATTGCTCAATGTCCGCACTGTTTTAATTTGTTAAAGAATGAGTACCCACAGTTGGGCGGAAACTTTGAAGTTATTCACCATACGGTATTCCTTTCCGATCTGGTCAAATCAGGTAAACTTAAGCTTTCCGCAAGCGGCGGGAAATCAATCACTTACCACGATTCGTGTTATTTAGGCCGCTATAATGAAATTTACGCTCAACCACGTGAATTGCTCAAGGCTGTGGGCTTGGAAATCAGGGAAATGGCCCATACCGGTGAAAAGAGTTTCTGCTGTGGCGCCGGGGGCGGTCGGATGTGGCTTGAAGAAAACGAGGGGCAGCGTATTAATGAAATGCGTACGGACGAAGCTATCGCGGTCAATGTTGATCTGGTCGGTACCGCTTGCCCGTTCTGCCTCACGATGATTGCTGATGGAATCGCTTCCCGTGAAGTGGGTGAGCAACTTAAGGCCTTGGACATTGCTGAAATCTTGGAAAAGGCGATGTAGATTCATGAGTTAATTGCTATTTTTTGTACGGCGAAAACACTTGCTCTCCACGCTGCTAAGTAGTGTGATGCCCCATGAATTTCCATGGGGCATCTTTATGTTTAAACAGAGAGATCCAAGTCTTTTTAAGGAGAATTCGAGGACGGATGAATATTCAAATCTTCGGCGTTAAGAAATGTTTTGATACTAGGAAGGCAGAACGTTATTTTAAAGAGAGAAAAATAAACTGCCAATTTGTGGATTTGACTAGGTTCGGCTTGAGCAAGGGAGAATTGCAGAGTGTGAAGGCTGCGATAGGCTTGAAGAATCTGGTTAATAGTGAATCAAAGGATTATAAGAAGTTGAATATGGATCGTATTATTTCTACGAGTGGCAGGGAAGAGATACTTTTCAATAATCCTGGTCTCTATAAAACCCCGATCGTTCGCAACGGCAAACAAGCGACTGTTGGCTATGAACCGGATGTATGGGCATCGTGGGTAAATTAAGGTTTAGGTAATATCGCTTGGACTTGAAGGGTGATTGGGATGGTGGCATGGAAGGATATACGAAGGGTTTTGAAGCATTCCAATGATATTTATCCAATCGTAAGACTCCCACTTCTACAAGTGGGAGAGGTGCACCTTATTCTGCTTCGGTGGGGGTAGAATCCCCCACCGAAGACTCGATGTTCAACTTTAGTTGAACGAGTTCACTAAGATGTTTTGGATAGCATGAAGTATTAAGAGGTACTCGCATTTATTTTTGGGAGTACCTCTTTTTATTGTTAAATTTTATAGTTTGACTACTGAAAGCTTAAAGAGTACTATATTTCATAGGTGAAATATACGTACATGAAATATACGCGTTCGAAACAAACTTAGGCGAAATAATTTGGGGAAGTGGTGCAGAAATGGATAACCTTATTGATAACACGAAAGTAGCAAGCCTTTTTCAGGAAGTAATGATCCTCTTTAAGCATAGTATGAGTAAAGTATTTGAGAATTCAGATATTACTGTGCTGCAAGGCATGGTGCTTGGAATCATAAGTAAGGAAAATAGGATCAAGATAACAGAACTCAGCAGTAAGCTTAGTTTACCGAATAGTACTGTATCAGGGATTGTTGATCGGCTTGAAAAACAAGGAATGGTGGCGAGAGAACGAAGTGAAGAGGATCGCAGAGTTGTTTATGTAAGTATTTCCCCTCATTTTAAGGAGATGCATCAACACTCTCGTAAGAGTTTTCAGCAAAAGATAGAAAACATGATGAATAAAGGTACCTCAGAAGACCTTAATACTATTTATAAGGGTCTTAATACTCTTAAAAAACTCTTGAGTGATAAGTAACCTTTAACGATAAATGACTTGGAGAAAACTATTGATCGCCAATTATAACGGGTGAGGAGTTTGTCCATGCTTAAGCTTATTAAATATTTAAAACCCTATAGCGGAATAATTCTCTGCGCAGTTGCCTTATTGTTTGGGCAAGCCATCTGTGACTTGGCACTGCCCGATTATATGGCCGATATTGTTAATACAGGGGTTATGTCCGGGAACATTAATTTCATCTTAAAAACAGGCGGTATAATGATCTTGGTTACTCTCCTGGGAACTGCGGCTTCCGTAATTGTGGGCTATTTTGCCGCCATGACAGCTGCCGGAGTAGCCCATGATTTACGTTCCACTCTATTCAAAAAAGTTGAGCAGTTTACTAATGCCGAATTAGATAAATTTTCCACAGCTTCCTTGATTACGCGCACAACGAATGACATTACGCAAATTCAAACTGTCTTGGTGATGATGATTCGATTGGTTTTTTATGCTCCAATTTTAGGGGTTGGAGGGGTTATCAAAGCCATTTCCAGTAGCGCTTCAATGTCCTGGATTATTGGGGTCGCCGTTATTTGTTTAGTCGGAACCGTTATGGTCTTGTTTTCGCTGGTCATGCCCAAGTTTAAAATGGTTCAAAAATTAGTGGATCGGCTCAACTTGGTCACCCGCGAAAATATCGAAGGGATGCTGGTCATCCGGGCATTTAACACCCAAAAATTTGAAGTTGCTCGCTTTGACAAAGCGAATCTGGATTTAACAGCAACCAATCTTTACGTGAATCGCGTTATGGCGCTGATGATGCCTGTGATGATGCTGATTATGAACCTTGTCGCCGTCATTATTGTGTGGGTAGGCGCCAAACAGATATCTTCGTTTCAGATGAATATTGGAGATATGATGGCCTACATGCAGTATGCTATGCAAATCATTATGGCCTTTCTCATGATGTCGATGATGTTTATCATGGTCCCAAGGGCCGCCGTTTCAGCAGATCGAATTGCCGAAGTATTAGAGACGCAGCCAAGTATTTTAGACCCAACGCAACCTGTCCGTTTTAAGGAGAGTTTTCAACCGACAATTGAGTTCCGTAATGTGAGTTTTTGTTACCCAGGCGGACAGGATAATGTCTTGCATAAGCTTAACTTTTGCGCCAAGCCGGGGCAGATCACAGCGATCATCGGTTCAACGGGCAGCGGCAAGTCTACGCTGGTTAATCTGATGCTGCGGTTTTATGATGTCACTTCGGGTGAAATATTAATCGACGGCCAAGATATTCGAACGGTCACCCGCAGGACTTTGCGGGAAAAGATCGGTTATGTACCCCAAAAAAGTGTTCTTTTCTCAGGTTCAATTAAGTCGAATTTGTCTTATGCGGATAAAAATTCAACCCTGGAAAACCTCGAAAAGGCTTCCGCCATTGCCCAGGCTACCGAATTTATCACTTCGAACGAAGAAGGCTTTGACGCGCTCATTGCGCAAGGCGGCACGAATGTTTCCGGAGGGCAAAAGCAAAGATTGTCTATTGCCCGAGCCTTGGTAAAAAATGCGCCGATTTATATTTTTGATGACAGCTTTTCGGCCCTGGACCTGAAGACGGACCGAAATTTGCGGGCTGCTTTGAAAAAGGAAACAGGTGAAAGTACCATTCTGCTGGTTGCCCAACGGGTCGGCACCATTATGCAGGCCGAACAAATTATCGTCCTGGATCATGGGCATATTGTGGGTATTGGCACGCACAGTGAACTTTTGCGAAATTGCGAAGTCTATCAGGAAATTGCCCATTCGCAATTAAGTGAGGAGGAATTGGCGCGGTGAGCAAAGAAGAGCGGCAAGCAAGCCCCAGAGGCGGCGGAAGATTTGGCAGGCAGGTGACTGTTGGCGGCGCTAAGGCCAAAGATTTTAAGAAGACGATCCGTACCCTGGCAAGTTACCTGGAACCCTATAAAACCTCGATCATTATTGTGATCTTTTTTGCCTTCTTTTCAACAGTTTTTTCGATTGCCGGGCCTAAATTACTGGGTAAAGTCACAACTAAATTGGCCGAAGGCTTATTTGCCTGGTATGCTCAAACGGGGCTTTTGACCGACTTCCGATATATCGGTAAAATAATTTGGATCTTAATTGTTCTGTATATTATATCCGCCGTCTGTTCCTATGTTCAAGGCTATGTGATGGCCAAGGTTTCGATGGATGTAACTTATAAATTACGGAAGGATATATCCGAAAAGATGAATAGGGTCCCGCTCAATTATTATGACACCAGAACGCACGGCGAAGTGCTCTCCCGGGTTACCAATGATGTTGATTTAGTGAGCCAAACGCTCAATCAAAGTTTAACTCAGATTATTACCTCCGTTACAAGTGTCGTGGGCGTCCTGGGCATGATGCTCTCGATTAGCTGGCTGATGACACTGACCGCTTTGTTGGTAGTCCCCTTATCCCTGGGTATTGTCGGCGTGGTAATTAAGAGATCCCAGGGATTCTTTAAAGACCAACAGAAGTATTTGGGGGAAATTAATGGTCATGTTGAAGAAATGTACGGGGGACATAATATTGTTCAGGCCTTTAATGGGGAACAAGAGTCGATTGAGATTTTCGAGAAATTAAACGATGAATTATACCATTCCGCTTGGAAATCACAATTTGTATCGAGCATCATGATGCCGGTGATGGGATTTGTCGGGAACTTGGGGTACGTTATCGTGAGTATTCTGGGGGGTTATCTAGCCGCAAAAAAAGTAGTTGAGATTGGCGATATCCAAGCTTTCATTCAATATATGAGGTCCTTTACGCAACCGATCGCCCAGCTTGCTTCAATCTCCAGCACTCTCCAATCAACCGTGGCAGCCGCAGAACGCGTTTTTGAATTTCTCGATGAAAAAGAGGAAATTCCGGAAACGCAGACCCTGCCGCAAGCTCAGGATTTCGTTGGCAATGTCTCCTTTGCAAACGTCGCCTTTGGCTACAATAAAGATAAACTCATTATTCATAATTTTTCAGCAGAAATCAAAGCCGGGCAGAGGGTGGCCATTGTTGGACCAACAGGCGCCGGTAAAACGACAATCGTCAAACTTTTAATGCGCTTTTATGACATTGACAAAGGAAAAATATCGGTTGATGGTCATAACATCTATGACTTTACCCGCAATGACCTGCGGGCCATGTTTGGCATGGTTCTTCAGGAAACCTGGCTATATAATGCTTCGATTAAAGAAAATATCCGCTATGGAACCTTTGGGGCCACGGATGAGCAAGTGATCGCAGCGGCTAAGGCAGCCCACTGCGATGAGTTTATTCGTGCTTTGCCCGACGGCTATAATATGATTCTCAATGAAGAAGCCAGTAATATCTCCCAAGGGCAGAAACAGTTATTTACCATCGCCAGGGTCATTCTGGCCAATCCCAAAATATTGATTTTGGATGAAGCAACAAGTTCGGTTGATACAAGAACCGAGATTTTGATTCAAAAGGCGATGGACCATTTAATGCGCGACAGAACGAGTTTTGTGATTGCCCATCGACTTTCCACAATCAAAGATTCCGATTTGATTTTAGTGATGAAAGACGGTGATATTATCGAACAAGGCAATCATCAGGAATTGCTGGCCCAAAATGGATTTTATGCAGAGCTTTATCAAAGTCAATTTGCAGAAGAATAAGGCATATTTTTTTAACTTTAGTTGAACGAGTTCACTAGCGAAGGAAAGGGAGGAGGTCCGGACATGGAAGAAAAATCAAACATCCAAAACCAGCAGGACTTAAATGAAAAGGGGAAAAAGAAACAAAATGGAGAGGTAAAAACCAGGAAAAGCAAGCGAGCAATCCTTTTAATAATTCTGATCGTTTTGGTATTGCTCGCCGGCTGTGCAGGCTTTTATTATTTCAGAGTCAGCGCCCTATATTTTTCTACGGATAATGCCAAAGTAACAGCAAAAATGTATTACATTACCCCCAACATGTCAGGAGAATTACTTGAATGGAACGCCCAAGAGGGCGAGCGCGTGGAGAAGAATCAAGTTCTAGGTCGGCAGGAGTCTTTACCTTATATTACTTCACCAATTGCCGGAACGGTTGTAGCAAACAATGGGGTTGAGGGGCAGAAGGTTACGCCGGCCACGCAGCTTGCGGTGGTTGCCGATACAGACAATTTATACATCGGAGTTAATATTGAAGAAACAGATATTGTTAAAATTCAGGTTGGGCAAACCGTGGATGTAAAAATTGATGCTTATCCCGGTAAAACATTTAAAGGTGTCGTCGACGAAATTGATCGAACCACTCAAACCTATTTTTCCAGTCCCTCGAGTTTCAGTACAAGTGGTACCTACACAAAAGTAACGCAATTGATTCCGGTAAAAGTCCTCATTAAAAATGAAGAAAATCTTCCTTTGACTTTTGGCATGAATGCCAATGTAAAAATACATCTTGGACAAATAACTTCCAATAATGAAGCGGCGACGAAAACAAAAGTAGAAGCAACCGGTCTATCTGCGATTAATTATAGCAGCTCGATTGAAGCCGCAGATCAAATTGCGGTAACGCCGAATGTTTCCGGCAAAGTCAGCATGATTAATGTGACTATCGGTCAAAGTGTAGAAAAAGGTGACGTCTTATTCGCATTGGACAGCACGGAGCCAACACTAAGAGTAAATCAGGCCGCTGCAAACTACAAGGCGACGGTATCTGCTTATAATAATAGCCTGAAAGCTTATAACAGCAAATCTAATGTGTTGCCTGCCCAAGCAGCTTACAATGCGGCAGTGGCCAGTTATGCCCGATTGCAGGCGCTGTATGATGCGGGAGCAATTTCCAAGGTGGAGCTTGATGATGGGAAGACCAAAGTGGAAATAACTCTTGCCCAATTTCAAACGGCCCAAGACTCAGCCAAGACAGCTCTGGATGCTGCTTTTGCACAAATGGAAAGTTCTGGGGCGACGCTCGAAATAGCGCAAAAGGGACTGGACGATTGTGTCGTGAAAGCGCCGATGCCAGGAGAAGTCGTGTCAAAGGGCGTCACCATTGGCAATATGGCCTCTCCGCAAACGGCGGCAGTAACCTTGATTAACGCTCAAAACGTGAAAGTGTTTATCAATGTAACAGAAACCAATATTTTTAAAGTAAAAATTGGAACAAAGGCAGAGATTAAAGTGCAAGCCATTGGCGCAGTCAGCGAGGGCACGGTGGTTAGTATAGCGACTGCTTGTGATGAAAAGACCGGAATGTTTCCGGTAGAGATCCTGGTAAAAAATGCGGATGGAAGACTCAGACCAGGGATGATGACAGATGTAAAACTGCTGGATGTCACGACTAACTAATTTTTTTGGACTTGCTTATTCGTGGTGCTATAATTGAAGGAGTTGATTTCAGAAAATTGTAGTATCTGAGAAATACAATTACTAATAATTAACTATAATATTGTTCCGTCCCCTACGGATTCGCTGTTCGGATACGAAGTTGAAACCGCTTTTGCACGCAAGAATCAATCTGTAGTAATATGATAACAGTAAGCATGCCTTGAAATTCTCAAAACTAAAAGGAGTAAAATATGAGTAAGTATTGGAGTAAATTAGCCGCAAGTTTAGAACCATATGTTCCAGGTGAACAACCTAAAGATAGAAAATACATTAAACTCAATACAAATGAAAACCCTTACCCACCATCACCTAAGGTTATTGATGCTATTAAAGCTGCTGTCGATGAGAACTTAAAGTTATATCCTGATCCAAATGGATTGGTATTAAAAAAGACTTTGGCAAACTATTATGGATTAAATCAGGAGCAAGTGTTTGTAGGAAATGGCTCAGATGAAGTATTGGCATTTTCATTTATGGCGTTCTTTGATCCAAATAATCAAATCTTATTTCCGGACATTACATATAGCTTTTACCCGGTATATGCAAAAGCGTTTCAGATAGATTACGAACTTGTACCATTAAATGATGATTTCACCTTACCGGTAGATAAATTATTGAAACACAACGGGGGAGTAATAATTCCCAATCCCAATGCCCCAACCGGTAGTTTTGTAACCCTTGAATTTATTGAGGAAATTCTAAGTCATAACAATGAAAAGGTAGTTATAGTCGATGAAGCCTATATTGATTTTGGAGGGGTATCCGCCGCAACACTTATAAACAAGTATCCTAACCTGTTGGTTATACAGACACTTTCAAAGTCTCGTTCTCTAGCTGGCTTAAGGGTCGGTTTTGCCATGGGCCATGAAGATTTAATAAAAGGTTTGGATACAATTAAAAATTCAATAAATTCCTATACATTAGATAGATTAGCTTTAACCGGAGCTGTTGAGGCTATCAAAGATGATGAATATTTTCAAGATACAAGAAATAGGATAATCAGCACGAGGGAAAAGGTTACTGATCAACTTAGTAAGATGGGATTTATGATAGTTCCATCAAAGGCTAACTTTGTCTTCATTAGTCATCCTACAATCAAGGCTGAGGATTTATTCATGTTGCTCAAAGAAAAATCAATACTGGTCAGATACTTCAGGCAGCCGAGAATAGACAATTTCTTAAGAGTAAGTATAGGTAGCGATGAAGAGATGGATACCTTTATTAAGGTGGTAGGAAGTATTATCACTTAATACAGAAAACTGAATGGGGTGGGAGTCCGTTAATAAACAATAGCAACAATGTCAAAACGTGCATTTTGAAAATGCACGTTTTTGGGTTTATTTCATTAGCCGGCTGCAGAAAGTTCTAACACGATAACCTCCTGGATTTGAGGGAGGGAAGCTGAGAAAATGTCCAGAGTTTTTGCCCTTTTGATCTGAGCAAAGTATGTAAGAAACCGGTCGATCCCTTCAATCGGCATCGAAATCTTATTGTTCAGTTTATAGTGCATGGGCAAAACGATCCTGGGATTAAGTTGCTGTACTACCCGAAAGGCTTGCTCCGCATCGATGGTGTAGAATCCCCCGACCGGGACACAGACGATGTCAACATGTCCTATGTTTGCAAGGTGATCCGGGGTAAGAAGGTGTCCCAGGTCCCCTAAGTGGATAATGCGCACTCCATCCATTGTGAAAGAAAAGAGGGTATTCTTGCCCCGTTTTGCCCCTTGTGCGGTATCATGGAATGTTGCTGTGCCTTGAAAAGACAGACCGGAAAAGTTGTGCGGGCCTTCTCCGTCGACGATTTGAGGCTTTCCCGGAAGTACATGGACAGAATCATGATCGAAGTGGTGATGGCTCACAGTGACAATGTCCGTCTGGATATGGGGCGCCGGATATCCGACATTCTCGTCAAATGGATCGGTTAGAACCGTTAGCCCCTCTTGACTGGTAAACAGAAAACAGGAATGACCAAGCCAACGAATATTCAATCTTCTCACCTCTTCTTTAAAATGATAAGTATTTACAGCGAACAACTTATAACATTAATTTTATCGAGCTCCGGGCAACATGTCAACATTTAGGTAAATCCTCCAGCGAACTTGGCGCTTCAAAATCACATATGTAGTAAGGAGAACCTATTATAGTTCTCCTTTTAATCCAATGCTTTCAGCTGCATTTCGCATACCTTTGATTGTTTCTCCGATGATATAGTCAAGTTCCATACCCAGCATTTTTGCACCCTGCTCAATGACTTCACGGTTTACACCTGCAGCGAAGTTTTTCTGCTTCCATTTCTTTTTAACAGATTTTGGTTCAAGATCAAGAATGCTCTTGCCTGGTCGCAGCATAGCTGTAGCTGCAATCAAACCGGTTAATTCATCGATGGTGAATAATATCTTCTCCATCCTATGAATCGGTTCAACATTGCAGCATATCCCCCAACCATGGCTTTCCACAGCATGGATATAGTCCTCGGGCCAGTTGTGTTCCATTAGTATTTCCCTGGCTTTTAGGCAGTGGTGTTCAGGGTACATCTCGTAATCGACATCGTGTAACAACCCGATGATACCCCACTTTTCCTTTTCGAGTTCTCCGAGAATATCGGCAAAATGAAGCATAACAGCTTCTACAGCCAGTGCGTGCATGATTAGGCTGCCATTTTTATTGTATTTGGACAAAAGATCATAGGCTTGTTCTCTTGTCGGTAAGTTCTGTTCCACGATTAATTTCTTCTTTCGTTTCTTTTAAAAAAATACTAATCTTTTATGCCTTCGATGTCAACCTTAAACAGTCGTTATTACTAAAAGTTTAGTGAGGATGGCTGGAAGGTCTTAGTTTGCAGTAATGAAGATCTAACGTTCCCTCGCAGATTGGAAAGAAAAATTAAACAAATTCAGCGTTCAGGAAAGATGACCGCAACTGTATAACAAACATGGTGGTATCCTACCTTGGGACGATAGGGCATCCAGTTCATTGCGTATTCCTGCCGGAAGGCGTCTTTCCAAAACCGGTTCGTTGGGATATATTCTGGTTACTTGTATCACACCATGGACTATGAGATAATGCCTTATCAACCTAATCCTTCCACTCGCCACATAGCTACCCTCGCAATAACCTGTCGGGGTAGCTTTCTTGGCAAACCTGGGCTTTTTAATTATGAAGAATGACGGTTAATATGAGGGGTGACAGGTGAACGGGATTTTATGAATAATTACCGCTTGTTGCCGTAAAGCCCCTAGCTTCAGCTATGGGGATATAAGGCAAATCCAAAGATCTCATTGTGTTATATACGCTACTGTGGGATAATATTTGTATGG
>JBAQLX010000147.1:0-1521 GCA_049302315.1 Desulfosporosinus sp. | reverse complement strand
GTAAGTAATATAAAACGATTATCGTGGTGATTACCAAGAGGATAGATGCCAATATAATGTACGATGATCTAGAACGTTTCAACATAAACTCTCCTTTATGCGCTGTCCATGGATGGACGAGTGTCCCCACTTATTATAGCATCTCATGAATGAATTCATAAGGCTAAAGTCTATTCTGAACCTTTGTTACTTCTCAAAGAAGAGTTTTGGCGAAAGTTGCCTGCCGAACGACTCAAACTATTGCTTTCTGGATAAGCTAATTGTGGAGCTTATTCGGAAAGGATGAATTCAAAAATGCGTTGGCTATGGCGTTTACTAGCTTTTTTAGCCCTCCTGGTGTTCTTACGAACCTTCATTGTTCCACAACCGAAGGCTTTCATTGCTTGGCCGGAAGAGAAAAAATGGGCGCTAATAATACAGGGGGAAATTAAACAATTGCAAAAATTTTCACAAGATCTCCCTGCCAGTATTGAAGTAGAAGTGCGTCGTCTCTGGAACGATTTTCGATCCAGTGGGGAGGTAAAAGAAATATGATTATAGGCCTTAAAGACAATGTATTTTCTTAAGTTATGATTGCGAAAAGCGAAAAGTGTGGTATATTATTAATATAAATGAAGGTATTATTAAGGGATAAACGAAAGGTTAAAGGAGTGAAGAATTATGGTCAATATAACAGAGATTGCTGCAAAAAAAGTTAAAGAAGTACTTAAGATTAATAATAAAGAAAATGCATTTCTTCGCCTCTATCTTGTAGGCGTTGGCTGAAGCGGACCGAATTTCGGCATGACTCTGGAAGAGTCAAAGACAGATGACGATATTCTTGATCAAGAGTATGGCGTATCAATGATAGCTGACAAAAAACTTACTACGCAATTAGAGGGAGCGATTGTTGACTATGTTGACTCCGTAAACGGCGGAGGATTTGAAATACGTACAGCGAATTCTGGCGGTGGCTGTGGCGATAGCTGCAGCGGATGTTAAGACGGTAGATCAGTAAAAAGAGAGCTCGAGGAGCTCTCTTTTAGTTGTACTTATCAGTAAGTATAACTTGCGGGAAGTACCAATCCCCTTTAGGAGGATACACCTTTACGTACTATGAATCGTACTATATAATAATAGTACAGATAGGAGGAAATACTAATGAAAACAATTCCTATATCAAGAGCTAGGGATAATATTTATAAAATAATTGAAGAAACAGTTAAATTTAATGAGCCTATAGAGATTACTTCGCGGAAAGGCGATGTAGTTTTAATATCTAAAGAAGAATGGAACTCGCTTTTGGAAACTTTATATTTAATGTCCATTCCAGGATTATTAGATTCTATTCATGAAGCAGACAAGGTTCCGATTGAAGAATGGGGAACGCTGGTGGATATCGGGTGGAATTTAGATTAAAATTATCAAAACAAGCTCAGAAAGATGCTAAAAAACTAGAACAATTTGGATTAGCGGAAAAAGCTAAAAAATTGTTAAAGATTATTCAAAATGATCCATATCAAAATCCTCCTGCCTTTGAAA
>JBAQLX010000146.1:0-1761 GCA_049302315.1 Desulfosporosinus sp. | reverse complement strand
GAGTTGCAGCCTGCAATCCGAACTGAGACCGGCTTTCTCGGATTTGCTCCGCCTCGCGGCTTCGCTTCCGTCTGTACCGGCCATTGTAGCACGTGTGTAGCCCAGAACATAAGGGGCATGATGATTTTCAGGAGATCGATATTCGCCTTTTTGTTTGCATTGGCTTCTGCCAATGCATTCTATTCGAACTTCGAATCACGAATATCGAACCCCGAGCAGTGCCGAACTGATGATGTTCACGCGACAGTCTGGCGCTCTGTTATCCCCAATTACTTTATAAATTTTATCAGATAATACTTTTTCCTTCCACGGCGAAGGACAAGATACTTTCCGTCCAAGCGTTCTAATTGAGGAACAGATGTTTCAACATCCGTATACCGAATATCGTTAATGTAGATTGCTCCACTCTCTATGGCCTCTCTGGCTTGACGTTTAGAAGTGACTGCTCCCGCTTGAATCAGTAATTCCACAAGCCCTATTTCCGGATTATTGATAGTTGCCGAAGGCACCTCGCTAAACCCTTCTTCAACTTCCACAGCAGACAAACTCTTAAGACCTCCTCCGAAAAGAGCGCTTGAGATTTTTTCTGCCCGGGCAAGGGCGTCCTGTCCGTGAACCAGCTTCGTCACTTCTCCAGCTAATGTCCGTTGAGCCCTTCTTTTTTCCGGCTCCTTTTCTACTCCTTCTGCTAATCCGGCAATCTCATCTAACGACAGGAACGTAAAAAACTTGAGGAATTTGATAACATCCCGGTCATCCGTGTTTATCCAGAATTGATAGAATTTATACGGAGAAGTCTTTTCAGCATCTAACCAAACTGTTCCCGATTCCGTCTTCCCGAATTTCATTCCGTCACTTTTCGTGACGAGTGGCATTGTCAATCCATGTATTTCCTTGCCTTGATTGACTGAAGTGCGTCGAATTAAATCAATTCCCGCTGTGATATTGCCCCACTGGTCGCTTCCGCCCACCTGCATTTCACAACCGTAGATTTCATTGAGTTTTAGATAATCGTAAGATTGTAAGATCATATAGCTAAATTCAGTATAAGATATTCCTTTATTCATCCGCGCTTCGACCGAGTCTTTAGCTAACATGGTCCCTAAGGAAAAATTCTTGCCTATGTCCCGGAGAAATTCAATGACTTGCAGAGGGCCTAGCCAATCATAATTGTTTGCTACAATTGCCGGACTTTCTTGGGATTCAAAATCCAGGAAATGTCCGAGTTGATCTTTAATTTTGCTGGCCCACTGTTCAACAACCTCTTGGGGATTGAGTATCCGCTCGGATGCTTTACCGCTAGGATCGCCGATCAACCCCGTTCCTCCGCCCACCAGGGCGATGGGTATATGCCCCGCCAATTGGAACCGCTTCAAGACTAAAATTGGCAGTAAACTTCCAATATGCAAGCTGTCTGCGGTCGGGTCAAATCCGCAATATAACGTCATTGGACCCGCTGCTAATCTCCTGCGCAAGGCTTCCTCATCTGTATGTTGATAAACAAGTCCCCGATCCTGCAATTCCCTAAAAATGTCCATGCAATTACCCCCTCCCCCTTATTAGTGATATGATTCAATTCGGTACGTGCTATTCATCCTTGCCCTTCAGAAATCACCAAAACCTTGAATCAGCAAAAGTGAACTCGTTCAACTAAAGTTGAACATCGAGTCTTCGGTGACGAAAGCCTCCAGTGGAGGGTTTCGCCGAAGCCGCACGTCCCAAAAGGAATTCTTAGCGGCGAAGTCGGAGTCAACCCCCACC
>JBAQLX010000145.1:0-1960 GCA_049302315.1 Desulfosporosinus sp. | reverse complement strand
ACGATGCCCTTTGAGACGGACGACGTCGTGGAACAGTACCGCTTATACACGTATCCTTATAAAGTATTTCAACGAATTGAGGATATCGCCCGGGAGGCGGAGCGCCGCCAACTGGACGGAATCATTCACTATACGCAAAGTTTTTGCTATCGCCAGATTGAGGATCTGATTATACGAAAAAAGCTGGATTACCCGATTCTAACTTTGGAAGGGGAAAATCCAACGGGATTGGATGCGCGGAGTAAAATGAGGATAGAGTCTTTTTTGTCTATGATCGGGTCGTGAGACACGTCTCTCGGCCATGCGCTCGTCGTGCCAAACTAGGGCTTTAAACCCTTAATGAAAGAGGGCAGGGTTCCCAGCCAATGCGGCGGCAGTGTGCTATGCCATCCATGGCGCACCCTGCACTAGGCACGTCCTGTGCCGTCGTCCGTGCCGCATGGCCGGCGGAAAACGTCCAGACGCAGAATTAGAGCGCTGTCCAAGGATGGACGAGTGTCCCTGTAGCCATGGATGGCGAGAAGGGACCATTATGAAAGATGGTTTCAAGCCGAGTTTGGCTACGACTCTCGCAAAGGCGTCGCGCCGTGTGATCACGACCCTCTGGGCTGGGCAGAGGGTTGAGGCAGTCCACGGAGCTACAATGGATCGCAACCCTCTTTAGGGGTCGCAAGGGGAAATTTGGAACATGTTGGAAGGAAGGCAACTCATGGCAGGACAGATTTTTTGTGGAATTGATTTGGGGAGCCGGAGTGTGAAGATCGCCCTTATGAGGTGGCGGATTGAGGGGGAAGGTTCAGAAATTCTCCTTTTGGAAAGCTTGGATACGATCCGTTTTTACCGGGAGTATGGGCGAAAGCAGGGAGAAAAACTGGTCGTGGACTTTGAGGCGTTGGGACTGCCTGTGGCGGATCGCTTAGTTTCCACTGGTTATGGGCGTAATACTTTGGAACTTGCTGGCGGAGAGGCTATTCCGGAGCTTAAGGCACATATGTTGGGAGCACTTTATCAGACGGGACTCAAGGATTTTACTTTGGCCGATCTTGGTGGGCAAGACAGTAAAATCATCCAGGTCCGCAAGGGCAAAATGATTGATTTTGTGACGAATGATAAATGTGCGGCCTCTTCTGGACGTTACTTGGAAAATATGGCGAGTATTCTCAATGTGTCACTTGAGGAGCTCGGACAATACTCAGATGCTCCGGTGGAGTTGAACTCGACGTGTGCGGTGTTTGGCGAAAGCGAGTTGATCGGTAAGATCGTGGAAGGGTTCCCTTTAGCTGAACTTGCGGCTGGGGTTAACGCTACAATTGTTAAGCGTATTTTGCCTCTCCTGCGTTCATTCACCGGTGAGATTCTGGTCTTTACCGGGGGTGTTGCGCTTAACCACGCAGTAGGCAAGCTTTTGGAGACTGGGTCGGGCAAGAAGATTGTCGTGCCGAAGGAGCCGCAGTTTAATGGAGCAATTGGGTGTTGTGTGGAGGGTCGCCTCGCATTTGCCTCTTGCTTTTGCTTGTCTTAGGAGTAAAATAGAGACAGGGATAGAGAATATTCTGAAATACACCATCAACATTATTCTTCGAAATTATCATTACTGCTTGAAAAGACTTTAGTGAAGGGTATTAACAGTTAAGGGTTTTGCGGTATAATGTAGTTAATCTTGGAAATCTCTGATAGGAGTTGGCATGAGGTATGAGTGGTTGCCCGTTATGTGGAGCACGTGAGGTTGGTCGAATTGGTCGTGAACGGTATTACTGCAGAGAATGTTGCCACGAATGGACGAAGGGTGGCGGTGAGGTTAAAATTTATGAAGTATTGTCGGATGGATCGGTGGAGCAGTTGGAAACGGACCAAGAGACTTTCTTTCATGAATTTTCTCAGCGTGTAATCCGTCGTCGTGTTGGATGAAGCACAAGTTAAGAGTCAACATCAGCAAAACGCCTTTACGCGGTAATGAATT
>JBAQLX010000144.1:0-2267 GCA_049302315.1 Desulfosporosinus sp. | reverse complement strand
GGGTTTCGCCGAAGCCGCACGTCCCAAAAGGAATTCTTAGCGGCGAAGTCGGAGTCTACCCCCACCGAAGCAGAGTACGGGGAACCACTCCCACTTGTAGAAGTGGGAGTCTTACGATTGGATAAATTCAAGAGGACGCGCAGACTATCACTGAGCGTCCTCTTGGATAGCCTATTTAACAATCATGACCGGGCATCTTGCTTTGCTTAGGACACGCTGGCTAACACTCCCCAATAAAGATCCGGCGATCGCTCCGTAGCCACGGTTTCCCATAACGACTAGATCTATTTGACCCTTTTCAATCTCTTCTAGTATAACTAGCCCCGGATGCCCAAGTAGTAGTTTCTTCTGAATGGGTACATTCCCCGTATCAATCCCGGCCAGAGCTACTGTCAAGTTTTCTCTCCCAGAAATACTAAGTCCTTCCTGGAGTACGGAAACCCCGCTAGAAAGGGTATAGCCCATAGCTTCCGGTGTAAAAACAACGTGTAGGAGAAGAATTTGGGAACCTAATTTTTTTGCCAATTCTATAGCCACCATTAAAGCACGTTGTGCTGATTCTGAAGCGTCGGTAGGAACCAAAATAGTCTTATACATTGTTCTCCCCTCCTTAGTCATAAATCTTAACGTCTAATTTCTCAATGCCAATACCTTGGGTATTGTCTATTGGGGGACAGATTATTAACCAAAAGCCCAATGATGACCATAATTACCGCCCCCGCCATAATTGGTGTAAAAATATAGCTAACCTGGACTTGACTTATTACGGCAAATAAAGCGGTTGCTCCTCCCGGTGGATGCGTCGTCTTAGTAAGAAGCATAACTAGCAGAGCTAAAGTTGTCCCCAAGGCAGGCGACCACCAGGTTAAACCAAATAACATTACAGTTGCGAAACCCGCCGCGGCTGAAAGAGTATGTCCAAAAATTACATTCCGGGGTTGGGACATTGGGGCATCGGGAACACCGAAAATCAGCACTGCTGATGCGCCAAAGGATGCCATGACTGACAGGTCAAACTTATGCGAAATAATCACTATTGCTGTTATTCCCAAAAAAGTGCCAAGCATGGAAAGAACTATGTCCCAAGGGACCGGCGCCACAAGGGGCGTTGTCCTATTGTGGCCTTTCATTTTAGAGATATACTTAACCAACAAAGCTGGCTCTTTCTGGATCAATGCATCCGTTTTTTTATCTATCTTCATTTTGACTTACTCCCAGATCATTTTAATACTTATAATTATACCTTTCTCATAGCTGGGAAGCTGTGAGCGGTAATCACACTTTTTATCCCCCATTCTGTAGCAAGCATTCCGTATGCCACCTTTTCTTTTCATCCAAGTATGATGCTACTCCCACTTCTACAAGCCGTAGAGTACCCCGTACTTAACTTCAATGGAGTAGACGAATAAGGTACATTTCCAGCAAATCCCCATAATCTAATATTGAAAGAGGGTATTACATGAATGGACAATATTTATTCGTCATGTCCTAATCGCATACCTCCATTGTCTGGGTCAAATCCTGGTGAACCTGTTTCTTATGAATGTCATCCTTCGAAAGAACCATTAAATTTGGGTCTTGTCATTTATACTCCGGTTAGTTCGGTACCGGGAAGCGCTTCGTTTCTTTTCTTCCAACCACTGTTAACGGAAAAAGTGTTTGCTTCCGTTGGTGTTCTCATCGCTGCCCAAATTTTCCTGTTTCTTGCTGACCGTTTTTTTGGTCTTGAGTCAATGCCGTTTCAGAAAGGCCCTGTTATATCCCCGGATCAAACTGTGCGAATGACGTTAAGTAATTTACAGGATTTCTTAGCCTCGGCGACACGCGCCAATGTCCGGCCTTCAACCGGCGCATCCGCCCCTTCAACCGGTCAAGAAGTTGCTGGGATATCCGTTGGAACACCGGAGATCCCACTGGAATTTGCTTTAACTGTCTGGGGTGATTTTTCGAATAAACCTTTTTGTCCGACTATATCTCTTCTATTACCTTTGTTTACGTTTCCAGGCGTGCGGGGAGCCTTGCCTTTACTGATCCTGGAACTTCTAACAACTATTTTTGTCCAAACGGTCGTGCCGCCGGAAACGACCGGTTCCAAACCATTGCCTAAGTGAACATGTTTATTTGGAACATACTTTTTCAATGCAAATTAATTCAGCCGGATTATTAATCTGATTGGTTAAGCAAATATTTGCTACGTTCTGACACTCCGCACGACTAAAGTCGGCGGGTTCTTAAGTACGAAGACTTCCGATATACTCTCGCCGGTA
>JBAQLX010000143.1:0-1630 GCA_049302315.1 Desulfosporosinus sp. | reverse complement strand
GGCTTTTTCGACTACTTCTTCTATGGGTCCAACCATCAGGAAGGCGGCCTCTGACAAGTTATCGTATTTTCCTTCCACGATTTCTTTAAAACCGCGAATAGTTTCTTTCAATGGCACATACTTTCCTGTTTGGCCGGTGAATGCTTCGGCCACGGAGAACGGTTGTGACAAAAAGCGTTGGATTTTACGAGCCCGAAAAACAATAAGTTTTTCATCTTCAGAAAGCTCATCCATCCCAAGAATGGCAATAATATCTTGCAACTCTTTATATTTTTGCAGGATTTGCTGAACGCTTCGCGCTACAGAATAATGTTCTTCTCCCAACACCAGCGGGGAAAGGATTCGTGACGAAGAATCCAGCGGATCCACTGCGGGATAGATTCCAATTTCCACAATTGCCCGGGACAAAACGGTTGTTGCGTCCAAGTGCGCAAACGCCGTTGCCGGAGCGGGGTCTGTCAAGTCGTCAGCCGGGACGTAGATTGCCTGGACAGAAGTGATCGACCCTTTGTGCGTGGAAGTAATCCGCTCTTGAAGTTGACCCATTTCCGTAGCCAAGGTAGGTTGATATCCAACGGCGGAAGGCATCCGGCCGAGCAAGGCCGAAACCTCGGAACCTGCCTGGGTGAAGCGGAAAATGTTATCAATGAAGAGTAAAACGTCTTGCCCTTGATCATCACGGAAGTATTCCGCCAATGTCAAGCCGGTTAAACCTACGCGCAGACGAGCGCCTGGCGGTTCGTTCATTTGTCCGAACACCATAGCCGTTTTGCTGATAACCCCGGACTCTTTCATTTCGTTCCAGAGGTCGTTTCCTTCACGCGTACGTTCGCCGACACCGGCAAAGACCGAAATACCGCCGTGTTGTTTGGCAATATTATTGATCAGTTCCATAATAAGTACCGTCTTACCGACTCCGGCACCTCCGAATAATCCGATTTTTCCTCCCTTAGAATAGGGAGCTAGTAAGTCAATAACCTTAATACCCGTCTCTAAAATCCTAGTGGAAGGGTCTTGATCAGCAAAAGCTGGTGCTGGCCGATGAATGGGATAAGGCGTGTCAGTTACGACATCCCCCATATTGTCAATAGGTAAGCCTCAGACGCTAATCATGCGGCCAAGTGTAGCTGGTCCCACAGGTACCGTAATCGCCGCTCCTGTGTCGACTGCGTCCACTCCCCGTTGCAACCCATCCGTTGAGGACATGGCAACTGTACGTACCGTGTCATTTCCGAGATGTTGGGCTACCTCCACTGTAATATTAATGTTCTTCTCAGGAACCTTAATCTGAATGGCATTATATATTGCCGGCAGTTCGTCAGGCGCAAACTTAACGTCGACAACCGCTCCCATAACTTGCAAAACCTTGCCAATATTCACAGACGCGAAACCTCCTTATTGGATATTTCCTGCAGCTTATTCCAAGGCAGCTGCTCCTGAGACGATTTCGGATATTTCTGTCGTGATCGCGGCTTGGCGAGCTCTGTTCATCGCCAGTGTGTACTTAGCAATCATTTCCTTAGCATTATCCGAAGCCGAACTCATGGCCGTCATTCGAGCCCCTTGCTCACTTGCTTTTCCTTCAAGTATTGTCCAAAAGATCTCCGTTTCAATATACTTCGGCAACAGA
>JBAQLX010000142.1:0-7422 GCA_049302315.1 Desulfosporosinus sp. | reverse complement strand
AAATTTGACTGCCCGTGCTTTGATCGCCACAGAAATAGCATTTTACCTGTTTACAATGGCTACAGCAATCCAGCTTCTCCTAGCTCGAATAAATTAAGCGCTGGCCAAGGATGGCCGAGTGTCCCTGGAGCCATGGATGGCGGGAAGGGACCGCTGGCCAAGGATGGCCGAGTGTCCCTGGAGCCATGGATGGCGGGAAGGGACCGCTGGCCATGACAAAAGCATCAAACCCCCTGGATCCAGGGGGTTGTGTTTTATCAGTCAGAAAGTTCAAGGAAAATGGGACCCCCCAATAGGAGCCCCATCTTTTTCCGGCATATTTTCTTAGAAGATAACTCCCAAAGCAATCAGAATTAAAATCGCAATCGCAATAATCCCCACGCCTACACACGTACCAACAGAAACGGGAGGAGCAACGCGACAACAAGCGCCACCATATCCGTACATATTGTTTTACCTCCTTCAAATATAGGTCATTGACCGATGCTGAAAGTTTAGAATACGATACCCAATGCGATGAGAAGCAAAATTATTACAACAACGATCGCGATGCCAGCTCCTACTCCACCGCAACCAGCAACACCAGGTCCGCCAGCTCCGAGTGCCATCTTGAATCCCCCTTTCATCGTTTATACATCATACGCTTATTCTAATTTTTTGTTCCATTTATTTCCATCTTCGATACATTTTCCTTGGGCTGGTCAGAAACCGGAGAATCTGATAAGACTAACCACTATCGTTATCCGATGTTCGGCTTAGCAGTTTCATCGGATATAGTTCATTATCGCAGGTATAATGATGGGGTCATAGACAAAATCCAGGAATAAGAACAAGAGCAGCCCCACAACCCCACCAATCATCGACCCATTAATCCGGATCCATTGGAGGTCGTTACCTGCCTTCTCCTCAACAAATCGATTGAGATCCTGGTCAGTGTACGCGGCAAGGGTCTCCCTGACCATGCCGCCGATCAGGTCATGTTCATTCTGAATCACCCTGCAAAAGGTATCCGCAAGGAACGCATTGATCCTTGCCCGTAGTTCCAAGTTATGCTGAACGCCAACCCAGTATTTCTCTACGTAAGAATGAATCGTACGATACAGGGCATTCGGATCCGAAGGAGTAGAAGGAGATGAAGCGACTTTCAGCGCTTCCCCAAGAACAGATTCCAAAAATTTGCTAAATAAGACATCGCTTAACAAGTCATCCTTCCATTGTTCGATTTGAGCTCTAAACCGGGTGTCAAACTCTAATTCTACTACCCTATTTAGAAGTGTATCCTTTAGGCTCATACGCAAAGGATCCAGCGGGTCTTTTAATTTATGTAAGGTTAGGAGTAGCTCCACTTGCAGCGCATCGGCCGCTTCGTCGAGGTTTAACCCATCTGACATTTCCACAAACCCCATCAAAGTGCGAAATATTGCCCCGCCATTGCTAACTTTTTCCTCTTTAATTTCTTCAAAGAAACGGAGAATGGTTTTTCGTGTTTCTCCATCAGCCGCTTTATCCCAGAGCCCTTCGGCCAAGCAATCCAATCCCCGATCGATATATCCATGTTTTAACGCCCACCCGCTTATATCCTGCACCCTTGGCGCCAGGTTCCAGGTCTTCGCTTTACACCGGATATACACGGCTAGTTTCTCTGCCAGTTGGGCTGGTTCCTGTTTTTCTGCATAACGCCGGAGATAGGCCAAAATCGTGTCAGTTAGGTAAATTGATCCGCCTGCTTTCTCAACGCTTGGAAGGAGTCCCTCAATAAATGGAATTCCCTCAATTTTCCTCCGGATCAAAGTAATGTTCAGCAACTCTGTTTGCACGATTGACGCCACTGCTTCGATCACCTTTTCGCGATTTCGGGGAATCAAGGCGGTATGATAGCCCCAACCAAGCGGCTTTTTGAAAATCGCTGTTACCGCAAACCAATCGGCAATTCCGCCCACTAAGGCCGCCTCCGAGACAAAAAACATCAGTCTGATTCCAAAGTTACCCGGGTTGAAATATTCTAACACTGCAGCACCCAAGAAAAAGAGAAAAACAGCGGCCAAGGTAATATTTGCCCTTCTGTGATAATTCATTTTCACGCTAACACCATCCTAAGGACGTAGATCAGCATTCCGACCAGACCGCCTACTACCGACCCGTTAATCCGGATCATTTGCAGGTCATTACCAGCTTTGTCCTCAATCAATTCCACAAGCTTGTCATCTGTCAGAGGGTCCAAACCTTCACGAACCATACGTCCAATGGCATCGTGACGGAAGCCAATCTGTTTATCGAGGATAAGCTTGACCCTTTCATCCACTTTCAACCTGAGGGAACGATTGCACTCTAATATTCCAAGGTACTCATCGTAATTATTACATAGATCCCCCGTAAAGTGTTTAATCATAGAGAGCATCTTTTCCGTGCTTGTCCCCCTGAAAGCCGGGATGTTAAGGCAAAACCGATTGAGACTTTCCTGAAGCAAAGATTTTGTCTTAAGTTCCAAAACAAAGCGGAGCAAAGAATCCTTTAACCACCGCTCAACCGTGCCATCCTGGAGCGCCTTTTTGACCTTTTCCTGGAGACCATGCGCAAGAACAGAGGGTGCGGGAAGGAACTTTATGACCATTCTCCGCGTGGGATTGTTTTCACCATACCTGGTCAGGGCTGCTTCCATCATATTCATTAGGGCAGCCTTGACCTCTGGTTGCTCCACATATTCATTGATTGCCCGGCAAATAACTAACAAAACCTGATCAACATCTCCGTGGTCTAATGAAAATTCCACGACCTCCGCCAGAGTTTGCGCGAGATTCAGGCTACTCAGATTTTCCTGGAGTAAGTCCTGAAGAATCAGCGTGAACTTCCCTTGCTCCATATGTCTAACAATATCCTCTGCGAGATACGTTAGTAAGGGGACAACGGAAAGCTTAACCTCCTGCTTGCCCAAGATCCGAATGAGCACGCCCGAAAAGTCCCAAGCGGATAATTTGCGTCGGAGTACGTCTTGTGAAAGTAATTCATGCTGAACCATATCCGCCAAGGCTGCAAAAATCCGTTCTCGGTTTTGTGGAATTATCTCAGTGCGGAATACTTTGCCCGGTCGAATTCCCAAGGGACGTCGAAAAAGCGCCGTCACAGCAAACCAATCGGCAAGCCCCCCGATCATTCCCGCGCTGCATCCACTGGAGAGGAGCCCCCCGACGAAACCCGCATGAAACGGATAACTGAGCAAAAATCCAAGGGTAATCCCCCCCAGGGTGAGATTAGCAGTTTGGGTATTATCTCTTTTTTTCGTCATTATTTTCCCACCTAATAAAACTTAAATATTTATCCTTACACACGCCCTGTAAACACGCAAAGCGCATTTACCTAATAAACGCCAACCGTATCACGGGATCCTCCGTCGATTCAAACCCCTGTATTGGACACAATCTATAGGAAATTTCCTAGCTAAGAGAACACGGAGAGTGGAATTGCGTCAATATGTCGTCCCTGCTGCCAAGGTCTATGGGGTTGTGAGTTTCTACTCCTTTTCTACCATGAAACCTCGGGAAAACACGCTGCAATCATTTGCATGGGCGCCGCCTGTTTTGTGCGGGGTGAGAAGAGACTACAGGCAGAAGTTGAAAAGAAGATGGGTTTATGGTTATATTATGATAAAGTGAACTCGTTCAACAAACGTTGAACATCGAGACTTCGGTGGGGGATTCTACCCCCACCGAAGCAGAGTAAGGGGAACCACTCCCACTTGTAGAAGTGGGAGTCTTACGATTGGATAAACAAACTAAAATCTAAAGCGGAGGACATCATGCAACACGAATTCTCAAGAACTGAACTCCTTATAGGAAACAGTGGTTTAGAAAAGCTCCGCCAGAGCACAGTAATGATTTTTGGGATTGGAGGGGTCGGCTCTTTCACCGTGGAAGCTCTGGCCCGTGCAGCTGTGGGTCATTTAATCCTAGTTGACTATGATGATATTTGTCTAACTAATATTAATCGCCAAATACATGCTCTCCGCTCTACCGTGGGCGAAGCCAAAGTCGAGGTCATGAAACGCCGAATTTTAGAGATCAATCCCGGGGCCAATGTCGAAACGATCAAGGAGTTTTATTCTGACGCGGATGCGGACCGCCTGCTTGGACGAAAGCTGGATTATGTCGTCGATGCTATTGATACTGTTATCAGCAAAGTAAGTTTGGCCAAAGAATGTTTGCTTCGCAAAATCCCCTTGATCTCAAGCATGGGCGCCGGAAACCGCCTTACTGCAGAGAACTACAGGGTAACCGACATCTCCAAAACCAGTGGGGATCCGCTTGCCAAGGCAGTGCGCAAATTGCTGCGCAAAGAAGATATTACAAAAGGGCTTAAAGTTGTGTCTACCCCGGATCTTCCACTCACTCCGCTCCCCACGGAAGACGATTCCCGAAATAACTGTATCTGTTCTAAAGGGGATGCGCACTGTGCAAATGAACGCCAAATTCCCGGGAGCATCTCTTTTGTTCCACCCGTTGTTGGACTCCTAATAGCTGGAGAAGTTGTAAGGGATTTATTACTTGGCAGTGAAACGAACCTATGACTGCCAAATCCTCCAAACTCAAGGAACTTCAAAAACACCTATTTCTTCTGAACTCAAACTAACATGTTAAATCCTGATACCCTAATAAAAATGAATGGGGACTGATGTCAACGCGGGCAAATTGGATGGTTAAGTACCATTGATCCAAACTAAAAGAAAGCATTACCTCGAAAAACGCGGTAATGCTTCCAATGCTTCTATTGGTCGGTATTATCCTGAGGTGAGAATTCAAAGTTCTGAATTCTCACCTCCAACCTCGGTTTTAGTACAGCGCCTCAACAATAGTCGCCATACCTTGTCCGCCGCCAATACAAAGCGTAACCAGACCATAGCGCCCTTTACGTTTGCGCAGTTCATGAAGAAGAGTAGTCATTAAGCGCGCTCCCGTCGCTCCCACCGGATGGCCTAAACCCATCGCTCCGCCATTGACGTTCGTTTTCGCCATATCCAACCCAAGCTCCCGAATAACAACCAGGGATTGAGACGCAAAAGCCTCATTTAATTCAATCAGGTCCATATCCTCTATCGTAAGACCGGCTTGTTTTAAGGCCTGACGCGTAGCCCGGATCGGACCAACTCCCATAATATTTGGATCTAAGCCAACCAAGGCATCGGTAATAACTCTGGCCCAAGGCTTAACGCCCAGTTCCTTGGCTTTATCCGCCGACATCAGAACGACTGCGGCGGCACAGTCATTACGACCGCAGGAATTACCGGCGGTAACTGATCCGCCTTTCCTAAACGCCGGTTTTAGTTTGGCCAGTACTTCCATCGTCGTAGCCCTGGGGCCTTCATCTGTATCAAACATAAATTCGCCTTTTTTGGTCTTAATCGGCACCGGCACAATTTCATCCTTGAAAACGCCATTTTTCAAGGACGCCGCACATCTGTCCTGGCTCTGCACGGCAAATCTATCCATGTCCTCGCGCGAAACATTAAAGCGTTCCGCCACATTTTCGGCCGTATCACCCATCGAAACATAACCGTACATCGAGAGAGGCTGTCCGCCGGGTCCGGCTTCGGTTAGGGAATCGACTAAAACCCCATCGCCGGCTTTATATCCATAACGCGCATTTTTCAGATAAAAGGGCGCCCGGCTTAAACTCTCTGTTCCTCCGGCGATAACCACTTCTTTCCTGCCGGTTTGGATTTCCTGGGTTGCATTACTGATTGCTTTTAAACTGGCCGCGCACTGACAATGGATTGTATAGGCTGAGGCTGCTTCCGGAACTCCGCCCAAAAGTGAAACATTGCGCGCCATATTGGCAGCTTCAGTCGTTTGCCGCGACCAACCAAAGATAACTTCCTCAACTACCTCCGGACTTATTCCTGCCCGGGCAATAACCTCTCTGACGACAAGACCTCCCAGTTCCTGGGGCGGAATGTCTTTAAGTGTCCCTCCAATGAGACCGACTGGAGTCCTCACGGCATTGACGATTACAACTTCTTTCATTTTTTTCCTCCATCTCTATAGATTCTTAACTATCAACTCAAATAATGTAATTTTAGAAGAGGGATCTTGATTAATAATGAAATTCTTCCCATACAGGGTTGACCCAACATGAGTCAGCCCTGCATGGGAATTAATACATAGTCCGCATCAAACTTTTTTGCTTAGCCCTGCATGATCATGCCGCCCTCAATACAGAGAACCTGTCCGGTAATGTAACTCGCATCATCAGATGCTAAAAAGACAAAACCGCCCGCCATTTCCTCCGGCTGCCCAAATCTACCCATAGGTACCCTCGCCAAATAGGTAGCGCTCAAGCCTGGATCAGTAGAAATTTTTTCCGTCATTTTTGTAATAGCGAAAGGAGAGATGGCATTGACAGTAACTCCATATTTAGCTAATTCCTTTGCCGCAGATTTTGTCAAAGCAACAAGTCCGCCTTTAGCAGCAGTGTAATTTACTTGCCCGATAGTACCCTGCAACCCGGCTGATGAAGTCACATTAATGATTCTGCCAAAACCACGGGCCTTCATATCTCCTGCCACAGCTTGCATGCAAAGGAACGGCCCTTTCAAGTCAATATTAATAATGTCATCCCATTGCTCTTCGGTCATTTTGAGCATCATAGCGGGTTTACTTAAACCGGCATTATTAACTAAAATGTCAATTTTCCCTAGTTCTTGCTTAACTTTTTCAACCATGGCCAGTACTGATGCTTTGTTTCCAATATCCACACTAGCTACGCATACTTTACGTCCAAGCGCTTCAATTTCCTTCACGACATCATCTTCACGAGTAATCGAACGACTAGCTAGAGCAAGGTCTGCTCCTTCATTGGCAAAAGCCACGGCAACGGCCTTACCTATGCCATCCTTGGCGCCGGTAACCAAGGCTACTTTTCCAGCAAGTTTCATCAGTTTCCCTCCAGTATGTCTTAATTTATTAAATACTGCCTAATTTTGGGTTTTCGAAAGTTTCCAAGTCTATGATCCTTATGGAACAGCCCTATAATAAGTTCACTTTCCCTGCCAGACCGGTTGGCGCTTTTCCATAAAAGCTTTCAGCCCTTCTACAGCATCTGCGGAAGGCATTAATTCCTTCAGGTAAATATCATCAATAGCCTTTAGTCCCTCAACAAAGCCCTTATTCAGACCGGCATTGACGGCCTTTTTGGTGTACGCCAATACTAACGGGCTCATAGTCATAAATTTTTGTAAAAACTGCTTCACGCCTTCGTCAAAGGAATCAACGGGCAGAACAGCGTTCACCAACCCCAACTTATCAGCCTTGGCGGCATTGAAGACCTCGCCTCCCAA
Source organism: Desulfosporosinus sp. (assembly GCA_049302315.1). Taxonomy (GTDB): domain Bacteria; phylum Bacillota; class Desulfitobacteriia; order Desulfitobacteriales; family Desulfitobacteriaceae; genus Desulfosporosinus. Next base: position 95 of record JBAQLX010000142.1, on the reverse strand, counting down.
AAGCAATTCCATAGCATGGGGCATAGAGGTTAATTTGGGAAGCATGTAGGAAGCGATAGGCGGAAATACTCCGACAGCTATTTCCGGTTGTCCGA
>JBAQLX010000141.1:0-2334 GCA_049302315.1 Desulfosporosinus sp. | reverse complement strand
CCCGTTCCCACGACAAGTCCGCCGACTTGATTGGCGATATCCATCAGGATTTGCGTCCGTTCCCTTGCCTGAGCATTTTCATAGGTAATGTCATGCCCTGACAAGTCATGCCCGATCGCTGTCAGGTGATCTATACAAGCTTCTTTAATGGATATTTCCTTCGTCGTAACCCCCAATCCTTTCATCAAATCATAGGCGTTGCCATACGTCCGGCCTGAAGTGCCAAATCCCGGCATGGTCACCCCCATGATGTTTTCTTTAGGAAGTTTGAGTTTTTCAAAAGCGGCACAGGTAACTAACAACGCCAACGTAGAATCTAAACCCCCGGAAATACCCAGGACTGCTTTCTGAATACCCGTCTTTGCCAAACGTTGGGCTAATCCTGCCGCTTGAATACGGAAGATTTCCAAGCATCGTTCATCCCGATCTTCTTTCCTTGAGGGGACGAACGGTTGAGGGTTGGTATGGCGTTCCAGGCTGGGAACTGCTGGGGACGTAAGACTGAACGAAACAGTCTCATAGTTTTTAGGAGCAACATGACCCATGAAACTGTTGAATTTTCTCCGGTCGTTCGACAATAGCTCAATATCCAGGTCTCGAATCAGCAACGTTTCTTCATTATTCATTCTATCTTCCGCTAATAACGCACCATTTTCCGCAATCATAGCATGCCCGCCATAAACAACATCGGTTGTCGATTCGCTGTTTCCAGCCGAAGCATACAAATAAGCAGTCATACATCGAGCGGATTGTTGCGTCACTAAATTTCTACGATATTCCGCCTTCCCGACAATTTCGTTACTGGCCGATAAGTTGAGAATCAAGTTAGCGCCATGTTGAGCATGATATGAACTCGGCGGGATCGGCATCCACAAATCTTCACAGAGTTCTACTCCTACCACCAGCTCGGAGTTTTCATCCTTAAAGAGAAGATTCTCATTGAAGGGAACCTCTATTCCATAGATATCTACCTTGTTGGAAATCCGGCTAACCGCCGAAGCAAACCAACGTTTCTCATAAAATTCACTGTAGTTTGGAATAAATGTTTTTGGAATGGCGCCCAGGATATGTCCCTCATGAATCAGGACAGCACAATTAAACAATTGATTATCGGCCATAATTGGCATACCGACAGCAATAAGCATCTTCGTTTCTTGTGTTACTTGAAGTAAATTAAAGAGTTCTTTCTCCGCAGATTCAAGCAGTAATCTTTGATTAAAAAGATCTCCGGCGCTATAACCGGTAACACACAGTTCGGGGAATAACAACACCTGAACCTTACGGGCAGCGGCTTTCATAATTAAATTGCTCATTCGTTCTATATTAAACGTCGGATTTGCTACTTCAAGATAAGGAACGGCTACCCCTGCTCTGATAAATCCATATTGGTTTAACTAAATCATCCTAATCACTTCCCTTGTATATTCTCTTCTATCCTCATGGGAACATTTTTGAGAGAGCCCTATGGCAGTTGATTTCACTCTCCAAACTATCTTTTTCATCTTTGGTAATTCAATAAGTCAGGATAATCCCGCATTCCATGAAGTACTCTGTATACTACAACCTCGTCGTCAATTACCTTATAGAAAACAATATAGTTGTTGATAATCAGCATGCGATATTCCTGTTTTGCCAACTCATTATCCGGTACGATTTTACCGATGAGCGGAAGCTCTGCCAGCATATCGATCTTGTCAGTAATTTTATCGGTCGTCTCAAGTGCTGATTTTGTACTATCTGCTGCAATGTAAAAGAATATTTCTCCAATGTCCTCACGAGCAATCTGTAATATCGTAATCTTATACTTGCTCATTGTTCAGACCTCTGATATATTTTCTTACATCAGCTGTACTGTAGGTTGGAGCGCCGCTAAGACGTTGTTGTTCAGCTTCTAACAACTTGGCTCTTAAGTTTAACATTGCTTCTCTGCGTTCAAACGCAACAATACTCATTACAACCAACTCGCCCTCACCATTTTTGGTTAAATAAACAGGTTCAGACTTTTCTTTACATATTCTTGTTATTTCAACGAGCTCTGTCCTCAGTGCAGACGTGGGTTTAATGATCATTATCTATCACTCCTGTGCAAAATTATGACTTAATTATGATCTTATTATATGCTAGGTTTAGCACAATTATCAACAGGATTTCAACTAAAAGTAGAATCCGCTTTGTCAGCAGTCTTCACAAAATTAGAACTTCCCACCCGAAGTCCACTTTTTACCCCTCACAAAATGCAAAAGCTATCAAGCTGAATGTCAAATTTCGAATGAATCTCACTTTCATTTGATAAGTAGATAATCAATCTTTTCTTTATCATTACTTCCATCATAA
>JBAQLX010000140.1:0-2206 GCA_049302315.1 Desulfosporosinus sp. | reverse complement strand
ATTCAACCCAGTTCGTTGTTATTTCTCATCGCAAAGGAACCATGGAATTGGCTGATGTTTTGTATGGCATTGCCATGGAGGAGAGCGGTGTATCCAAGTTGCTTTCCGTCAAGTTCGACGAACGATTGGATAAAAGACTTGCGTGACACAACGCTCGGTACTTACGACGCAGAGCAAGCTAACCGTTCAAGCCTCTTGATCCCGCTTAGTTATTCTGGCAACATTGGTTCGTACATCATAATTGCATGATTCTCTGTAATGAAGTCATCGCCTATTTGGTTGTTAGCGAGGTCAAACACCTTTCGTCTTATTATGTTATGGCGCATGTAACCTCCCCACCACTCCTGTGTAATCAAATGTTCACTTTCGTAAACCTCATATTTTTGAGGCAAAGGTTGTTCACATCTCCATTCCCCTTCTAAGTCCGAATCTCCTACTGTTACTAGAAGTTGATACCGATATGGAGTCTCATTCTTGATTTGGAGATCTATATAATTGTGAACAACAGTGGCCCCACTTCCGAATGGTTGGGTCCGGTTGGCATCAGGAAATACGTCATGCGTGTGCCGCCACCGTTCTGTAACCTTTAATGGAGTATGTAAGGCCATCCAGTGAACTCGTTCAACTTTAGTTGAACGAGTTCACTTTTGCCGTAGCCAACTTCAAGTTGGTTACTTTGTTTTTCTGTAGCCACATATCAACGTTTCGAAGGCGACGATACAGTGGGGTCCTATGCTCTGCCACATTGTAAGGAAGTTGTGATGTCAGTAAATTTCCTGCATATCGTGTTGACCTGACAAAAATCCATTGGAGGTAACGACGCCATGTAAAATAATGCTTTCCTGGAAACATCCGAAGCTCAGAACGGTTCACGGACCTTCCTGACTGATAAAAGGATTTTAATCCCATAGCTTTTCGCACTCCCCATATTTTTGAATATGTCATATAACATCCCAATCATTCTTTCTCTTCGTAATCATCGTTCCTCTTTAATCCCGCAGTGCTAATGATGTTTAAGAAATTGACCAAACCCTGTGAACCAAGAAAAATTCCTAAACCCACGATAAATTGAACTGATGCGCCTATTGCCCCAAGTAATAATCTAGTTTTATAATCAGGCATGGAATCAGACATGGAATAAATATCAGTTAGTGTGCTTACTATTTTCGGTAATGAATTACCGAGAAAAAATAGACCTAAAACTGAAAATGATACTCTCTGTATATCACTGGCCTTCATACCTAAGCCCTCGTTAGAATGATTTTCTGCAGTGACCATAATAGCTGATAATTTATCAGAAAAAATCCATAGTAAAACTCCAAAAAGAATAAAGGAAATAAATGGTAAAATGATATTAAATATTTCTATAGGCACCATTTGATTCGGCATTGCCATAGAAGCAAAAAATATATCAGCCAATATGTTAATCACTTGAATAATCATGTATATACCAAGAATCTTACAAGCTAAACTTGCAATCTCACGTTTATACACTTTTCTTCCCCCAATTCTTATTTAGAACGAAATGGCGCATAACGAATGTGAATTATCGACGTCTTCGAACCTTACAGGCGAAGTCAGGGGCTTACGTTTTGCTCGCAAATCTTAGCCCCTGGCGAGTCGACTCGGTCAGGTCCGAGGATGTGGCGTGCTCACCCCAATGTGTTCTTCTTTTCAACGGCTGATTTTATTGGCTTATGAAGTAACAACAATACTATGTAAGCAGCAAAACAACCTATTACATATATTGCATGGCGAGGATTTCCTGAGAATAATGTATAATTGGACCCTCCTCCAATTACTACGACACTGACTGACTCTTTTGTTGATAGGAAGAGTACTAAGATAATTGATACAACTAGAAGTATACTCGAAATAGTAAAATGTTTACCAAAACTCCAATATCCCTCTCTTACCAAATTAATTCACTCCTCATTTTTTTGTTTTAATTCTCTCAAGCCACTTTCTAAGCAAACCGAAACTTGCATACTATCTATACATATAGGAATTCGCTAAAGAAAGCATGCAAATTCGGACATGCTTTAATATTATGCAGATATATTAATATTCAATTATCCCTCATTTGGAAGAATCTGTAGACTACTTCGCTATCTTATGGTTTTTTACCTGTTTTTCTTCAATATATTTCAAAAAAGGACAGACTTACCCTGTGCATTTGTCAAGCTTACGCTACGTAGGACTCTTT
>JBAQLX010000139.1:0-4209 GCA_049302315.1 Desulfosporosinus sp. | reverse complement strand
AGGAACGTTATGAGGAGTATGTTAAAGAGATTAAGATTCAAGTCATTCAAGAGACGTCCGGACCGGAAAATGCTCAGACGCTCAAAAAGCTTGCCGTTCTTGAAAAGATGAAAACCATATCGCTTAAGCGGTCCGCGTTTGATGTATTGCGTCCTCAGACTGTTGAAGAAATCAAAGGACAGGAAAGCGCTTTGCAAGCCTTACCGCTTAAAAAGATTTTTGGAGCAAAGCAGGTAGAAGTTCGCAAAGTATTAATTCCACTGGAAAATATGGCCGATATCCCTCAGAGTTTGCATGGCATTGAGGTGGTGGGGGTTAGTACGACAGAAGAAGCAATGAAGCACGTATTTTAACATTTGAGGATTTAAGTAGCAGCGCTATTAAGAGCGAGTACGACCGGGAGGAGAGAGGATATGGAACTACAAAAAGTTCCGCCACAGAATTTAGAGGCCGAACAGGCGGTCTTAGGTGCGATAATGCTCGAACCGGAGGTCGGAAGTTCTGTCTTTGAAATACTTCAACCGGAAGACTTTTACAGAGATAATCATCGTTTGATTTTTTCCGTTATTCGAGATCTCTTCGAAAAAGGAAACCCTATTGACCTGGTCAGTGTTGCAGAGATTTTGCGTCAGCAGGGACGTCTGGAACAGGTAGGCGGCATTGCAACGATCTCGGCGATCGCTCGATCTGTCCCTTCAGTGGCGAATGTGGAATATTATGCTAAACTAGTGACAGAAAAGGCCCTTCTTCGTCAGCTTATTCGTGCGGCAAGCAGTATCTTAGAGCGGGGTTATGAGCCAGGTGAAGAGGCACGTGTTCTCCTGGAGGAAGCAGAGAAACTGATCCTTGATATTTCTCGTCGACGCGTAAAGGATGGATTTAGCTTCATTCGCGATGTTCTTTTAGAAACGTTTGAAAAAATCGAATATTTATATGCAAATAAAGGAAATCTTACGGGTGTTCCCACCTTTTTCACGGAATTAGACCGGATGACATCTGGGTGGCAGCCTTCGGATTTGGTGATCATTGCCGCACGACCGTCCATGGGAAAAACGGCCATAGTTTTAAACATGGCCCAAAATGCGGCAGTGCGTGCCAGGGTTCCGGTTGCCATTTTTAGTTTGGAAATGTCAAAAGAGCAGTTGGTGCAACGGATGCTTTGCGGGGAAGCGATGGTCGATCAACAGCGTGTAAGGACCGGAGAATTACTTGATACAGATTGGCCGAAGCTGACTCGAGCGGTGGGTCCTCTTTCGGATGCTCCGATCTTTATCGATGATACGGTGGGGATAACCTTGGTCGAGCTCCGTTCCAAGGCTCGTCGCTTAAAAGTGGAACATAATTTGGGCTTGATCGTTATTGATTATCTTCAGTTATTGTCAGTTGGAAAAGGGAAAAAGATAGAAAACAGACAGCAAGAGGTGGCTCAAATGTCCAGAACCCTTAAAGGGCTTGCTCGGGAGTTGAAAGTCCCCGTTGTTGCTTTGTCACAACTCAACCGGGGTGTTGAGCAACGCCAGAACAAACGGCCGATTATGTCGGATTTGTTAGAATCTGGGGCAATTGAAGCCGATGCGGATGTGATTTCATTTATATATCGGGATGAATATTATAATCATGACTCCGAGAAGAAAGGCATTGCTGATATTATAATTGCAAAACACCGCAATGGCCCAGTAGGAACCATAGAATTGGGCTTTCTTAAAGAATTTACTAAGTTTGTAAACCTTGAGCGTCAACATCAAACTGCTTAAAGAAAACCCCTTGCCAAATTCGTGGGCCGGGGGGTTTTTGCTGTGAGATTTTTCATCTAAGACTTATTGACTTTGATATCAATAATATGTCGGATTATTTAAGTTTTTAACTTTCGTCTAAAAAACTTTGACAGTTGGTAAAAAATGGCGTATACTATCCCTGAGGTGAGCGGATATGAAAAATCGGGACATATATATGAAAACATTGCTTGATTTCAAGGACAAAAACATCATCAAAATTGTGACGGGCATTCGCCGCTGCGGAAAATCTACGCTGCTCAAGTTGTTTTCCAATAAACTGCTGGAATCCGGCGTGCCAAAGAAAAACATTGTTGAAATGAATTTTGAGTCTATGCAGTTTTCAAATATCAATAGTTACACGGCCCTGTATAACGAGGTTCAAAGCAGGATTGCGGCAAAGGGCAAAACATATATTATCCTTGATGAGGTGCAGATGGTGCCCTATTGGGAAAAAGCCGTTAATTCATTTCAGGTGGACTTTGACGCGGATATCTATATCACCGGCTCTAACGCTTATCTTTTATCTTCCGAGCTGTCGACACTTTTGTCGGGCAGATATGTTGAGATAAAAATGCTGCCGCTGTCTTTTCAGGAATTTTTGGATTTCAATGCATTTGCTCAGACCGTATCGATAGATGAGAGATTCCAGGTTTACCTGAAATACGGCGGCATGCCGGCGGTATCCGAATACGGCTTAAATGAGCAGCGGATCAATGACATGCTTGACGGCGTCTATTCCACTGTGATATTAAAAGATGTCCTTTTACGCAATAATATAAACGATCAGACGATGCTGCAAAAAATAGTCCTCTTTCTTGCTGATAACATCGGCAACGTCACTTCTCCCAATAGTATCGGCAATTTTCTTGTACATGAGGGCGATATCGATGGAAGAAAAAGACGGAAGAATCCGGCAGGCAGAACGGTTGAAAACTACATTCTCAGCCTGCAAAATGCATTTATCTTTTACGGGATCAAGCGTTATGACATCAAGGGAAAGTCATACCTGAAGACCCTTGGGAAATACTATATCGTCGACACCGGAATCCGCAACATGCTGCTTGGCTACCGCGATGTCGACCGGGGACATATTCTTGAAAATATCGTATTTTTCGAATTGCTGAGAAGAGGCAATAAGGTTTCTCTTGGGAAGGTTAACGAAAAGGAAATTGATTTCATTGCGGAAAAACCAGACGACAAGATATACTATCAGGTGACCGAAACGATGCTTGGAGAAGATGTAAGGGAAAGAGAGCTTGCTCCCTTGCGCGTCATTCCGGATAATTATGAAAAGGTCGTCCTGTCCATGGACAGAAGTTTCATCAAAGCATATGAGGGCATAAAAGTTAAAAACATCGTGGATTTTCTGTTGGAGAATTAAACGTCCGATGTCATACAAATAAATAATAAAGATATCTCCCGTCATTATGTAAGCGGTTGGCATACAAGGTGCCAGTATACCGCACGCCACCCATATAGGCGGCTTTTGTATTTCAGCGCCGCAGATGGGCATGGTTTTTCCACCGTATTTTTGCGAAGAATGGTCTTAATATGTAACAATCGAGCGCCACACAAAGACGGACAAGAAGATCCAAGGCAACATACTCATGCAAAGAAAAACGCCGAATGTTTTATGTATATTATTATTGAATGTTCGATTATTGGATTGACAAGGAGGATGAGGATTGTTAAGATAAATCTGCTTATGGCTAGAGGTTCTTTACCGGTGGGTAAAAGATGGGAGGAATAATCACATGGCTGTTGTTGTATTAATTGGTTCTCAATGGGGAGACGAAGGAAAAGGTAAAATAACAGACTTCCTAGCCGAAAAGGCGAATGTCGTTGTTCGGTACCAGGGTGGAAATAATGCAGGACATACTGTTGTTGCGAATGGAGAAGAGTTCAAACTTCACCTGATTCCTTCGGGAATCTTATACCCGGACAAGACCTGTGTCATTGGTAATGGTGTAGTGATTGATCCGAAGGTTCTGTTGGATGAACTTGGTCACATTGAAAAGCGGGGCATTAAGACAGGGAAATTGCTGATTAGTAGCAATGCTCAGGTTATTATGCCCTACCACTGGGTTCTTGATGGTTTGGAAGAAGAAGCACGCGGTGAGCATAAAATTGGTACTACGAAGCGGGGCATTGGTCCTGCTTACATGGATAAGGTGTCACGGACGGGGATTCGCATCATTGATCTTTTGGATAAAGATGAGTTTGCTGAGAAGCTGCGCTATAATTTAGCAGAAAAAAATAACTTGTTCGTGAAAGTTTATGGTCAGGAAGCCCTTAAATTAGAGGAAATTTATGAAACATACCTGGGTTATGCCGAACAACTTCGTTCGATGGTGACCGACAGTTCACTTGCGATTGACAAAAGTATTCGCTCAGGAGGGAAAGTACTGTTTGAAGGTGCCCAGGGAACTTTACT
>JBAQLX010000138.1:0-5663 GCA_049302315.1 Desulfosporosinus sp. | reverse complement strand
AAAAATTCGTTTCTTGCATAATATTAGCTTTATAGACGACCCTACTCGGATACTAAGGGCAATACGTTTTTCAGAACGATATCAATTTAAGTTAGCCAAAGAAACTGAGGAGGCTATATATACTGCGATAGAGTCGGGAGTCCTTTCCAGGCTGAGTATTGAACGTTTTACAGAGGAAATCCTGCTCATTTTTAAAGAAGAAAATTATCTGGCTATGGGTCGGGCCTTAATCAGCAGTGGTGTGTTCAAGGCATGGTTTGGTGAAGATTATGTTTGGAACTTTAACTTGGATGAAATCGTGGACAGCGCTAATTGGTCTTTGCAGGTGCGTTGGGTAACTGCTATTTCTAAAATGGACTCCCCAACTATTGAGAAATTGCTCGAGCGAGTATGCCTGAACAAATCCCTGCGGGATGATACTATAACCTATGTACGTCTGCGCGAGGCTTTAAAGGAACCATTGACTCTGAGTGAGATGGACAGATTACTCAATAAAGTCCCAAAGGGAGTAGTTATGGTTTTAGCTCGGGACGACCGCTTTAATCAGCTGATTAGGAAATGTCTGGAGGCCAGTCAAAGGATTAACATGTCTTTGGATGGGAGGGCGCTTCTACAGATGGGTGTTCAAGAGGGGCCGGAGATCGGAGTAATTCTCGATCGGGTGCGCAGGGCTTGGCTTGAAGGCCGAATAAGTACTCCCGAAGAAGAGAAGGACATGGCTCGAGAGTGGGTTAATACTCTGCGTCGTTAGAAGGAGGATGGAATTTGTTTGGTTTTGATATACCGACCCTAATAGCTAATGTTCCTGCATTATTGATCGGATTTGCCTTTCATGAGTATGCCCATGGTTGGGTCGCTGACCGGTTAGGAGACCCGACACCCCGTAGTCAAGGGCGATTAACTTTAAACCCTATCGCGCATTTGGATTTCTTTGGCACGCTCATGGCTCTCTTATTTCGATTCGGATGGGCCAAACCAGTGATGACCAATCCCCAGTATTATCGGGGAGATAAAAGACGGGGGCACATGCTGGTTGCTTTGGCTGGGCCAAGCATGAATTTAATTATGGCATTTATTGTGATGTTCCTATGGTTTCTGACCATGCAATGGATTCAAGTCTCAGAGTGGAGCAGCATTATTATGCTTATCTTTCAATCCACGGTGTTAATGAATCTGGGCTTGGGGCTCTTTAATCTCTTGCCGATTCCTCCGCTTGACGGATTTGCTGTTCTCGGAGGGATACTGCCTGCACGCTTCGCTCCTCAGCTTCATGTGTTGGAGCAGTATGGGATGATTATTTTAATGGTTTTTCTCTTCACGAATATTCTGAGTAAAATCCTTTCGCCTGCAGTGATAGGGATATTTATCGTTTATCAGAAAATTATCAGCCTGATTTTAACTCCTTTTATAGGGTAAATGGGTTCATATAATCAGGATAATTAATAAACGTTGTTGTTAAGCGAGGACTAAGTTAACAAAAAGGAGTGTTCGGTATGAAAGGTAGAATATTAAGTGGGATGCGTCCGACAGGGTCACTACATATTGGGCACCTAAGTGTCATCCAGAACTGGGTTGCCCTCCAGAATGACTATGAGTGTTACTATTCCATCGTGGATCTGCATGCCTTGACGACAGCGTATGAAGACCGTTTAGACTATCCCTGTCTACGACGGGAAATTGCTTTGGATTGGCTTAGTGTGGGAATCGATCCCCAGAAAAGCGCTATCTTTATCCAATCTCAGGTCAAAGAGCATGCTGAACTTCATTTGCTGTTTTCCATGTTTACACCCTTGTCCTGGCTGGAACGTGTTCCTACGTATAAAGATCAAATTCAGCAATTGAGTCAACAGGGGAAAGACTTGGGTACGTACGGTTTCTTAGGATATCCTCTCTTACAGGCAGCTGATATTCTGATTTATAAAGCAAATGTAGTGCCGGTTGGGGAAGACCAGCTTCCGCATATTGAGCTTTGCAGGGAAGTAGCTCGTCGTTTTAATCATCTTTTCGGAACGGTATTTCCGGAACCTCTTGGTTTAGTAGGTAAAGTGCCTCTCTTGCCAGGAGTTGACGGGCGGAAAATGAGTAAAAGTTATCATAATGCCATTTCCCTTGCGGCATCTCCCGAGGAGGTCAAAACGCGGGTCCATCAAATGATTACTGATCCGGCCAGGCTCCGGAAAGACGACCCAGGGCATCCGGAAGTCTGCATTGTGGATAAGTTTCACCAGATCTACACCCCGGAAGTTGCCGAAGTGGAAGAAAATTGCCGCGCAGGAAAAGTTGGTTGTGTCGCCTGTAAACGCCACCTGGCGGAGAACTTGGAGAAGTTATTGAGTCCGTTTAGGGAACGGCGAGACTATTGGGGGGAATCAGGCCGCGTGGAGAAGGTCCTCGCAGAAGGCGCCGAACGTGCTCGGGTAACCGCCGCAGCGACAATGAAAGAAGTACGCTGCGTCATGGGGCTGTAAATGGAAAGCGAGAAAACCGTTCCTCAGGTGGAACTTCCTGCTTATAAGGGACCACTTGATTTGCTGTTGACCCTTATTCAACAAGAAAAAGTCGATATTTATGATATCCCGCTTGCGCGTATTGCTGACCAGTTTGTGGAAGCCGTTCGACAGATGGGGCTTATGGACATGGAAGTCACAACCGAATTCCTTGTCCTTACGGCCCAATTGCTTTATATTAAGTCAAGGGACCTTTTGCCGAAACCTCCGCAAAATGAACAAGGTCAGGTAGGGGAGGAAGACTTGCGGCAGGAACTGGCGGAACGCTTACTGGCTTATCGGACGTTTAAGCAGGCGGCCCAAGTGTTAGCGGCGTTAGAAACCTCTTCAGGACGATCTTACTGCCGTGAGGTTGACGTTGAGGGGTTACTGGCGGATGTTGAACCGGAGGATCCACTCAAAGGGGTATCCTTCGATGATCTTTGGCAAGCATTTTGTCGGGTGATCGAACGTGCCGAAAAAGGGGAGAAAATCCAGCATATTGAACCGGAAGAGATCGCAATTGATATGATGCTGGCGGATGTTTTGCGCCGGGTTCTTCTCCATCCGAAAGGGATGCCTTTCTATCAGCTCATGCGGATCGGATCGCGCATGGAAATGGTGGTCTCTTTCCTTGCGGTGTTGGAACTCCTGCAATCCGGAAAAGTCCGCTCTGAACAACTGACAATGCTGAGTGATATAATGATCTTTCCGACGCAGAAAGCATGGGAATTCACGGAAGAGGAGTAGATAAGATGCTGTTTCGGGAACCGGAAACGGCGGCGTTAGAAGCCCTTTTATTTGTAGCCAAAGAACCGCTAACGGTTGAACTGCTCGGGGAGATTCTGGAGTTGAACCAGTTGAAGATTGAAGAACTGCTGCACGAGCTGCGAAATCGCTATACAGTGGATTCCTGCGGCTTGAAACTCTTGGAAATCAATGGCGGATATACATTAGGCACCAAGCCGGAAGTCGCCCGCTATGTCGAAATTCTTTATAAACAACCTTCTCATGCCCTCTCCAATGCGGCGCTTGAAGCACTTTCGATCATTGCTTATAAACAGCCTGTGACCCGTGGAGAAGTGGATTTTATCAGAGGAGTTCAGTCCGAGCGGGCTTTGGCGACATTAGTGGAAAAGGGATTAGTGAAAGATATTGGTCGCAAGGACAGTCCGGGACGCCCCATCCTTTATGCTACGACAGAACAGTTCCTGCTTCATTTTGGCTTGCCTTCATTAGATGATCTGCCGAACCTTGAAGTAGGTTTGGTTAGTGAAGATGAATTAGATACTATACAGACTTTCCCCGATAAATTCACGCAAGATGGAGTTAAATGGTATCCTATTAGTTTCCAGAGGGGTAAAGAAAGAGAGCATACGAAGTAAAAGGGCCGCTCCCTGGTGATGGGGACTAGTTTGGGGAATGGCTGTTAATAAAGGTTCGACATAGGGGCGGAGGGCATTTAGCTCATATAGAAGACTGGAGTTAAACATAATATCAGCTTCTTCCTGATAAGGGAAAAGGATAGTATTTTCACTCCGGCGAACGCTGCTCCATTGGGCTAGAGTGTGTTCGGGATCAATTCCCCTGGTTCTATTATCCCGAACCAGACGGCGTATTAAGCGTACTTCGGTGGTCGGTATCCTATTATATGAATCAATGTTAGATTGAAAAAGAGCGCTAATATATATCTTAAAAAGTTTATTGCGATCCAAAGAAGGAAGTAAACGCGGATTAAGACCGTGAATTCCTTCGATGATTAAAATCTCATTAGAATTAAGATTCATCTGGATTCCTTGTGGACGTCGGCTGCCTGAAACAAAATCGTAAATTGGTGTTTCAACAAATCCGCCTTTGATTAAAGTGTCAAGATGGGTATCTAATAGTAGCAAGTCTAAAGCTTCAAAAGCATCAAAGTCGTATTGCCCATCAGCATCAAGGGGTGTTTTGTCATGTGAAAGGAAATAATTATCCAAAGAGAGCGCTACAGGATGTAAGCCGTTAACTCGCAATTGGGTTGATAATCGTTGGGCAAAGGTTGTTTTTCCGGAAGATGATGGTCCGGCAATCAGGATAACGCGGACATGCTTTCGTTGTTCAAAAATACGATCCGCGATTAAGGATATCTTTTTTTCATGCAGAGCTTCGGCTAAACTTATCAATTCATTCGAACGCTTAGCTGAGATAACCGCATTGACATCTCCGACTTCTGCCAGATGAAGATTATCTACCCAACGTTGGGCTTCGGAATAAGCAGCGGATAGTTTTTCGGGCGGAATATAGAAAGGACAGGAATCGGAATTGATGAACGTATTATAAAGAAGAATGAACCCCGGCGGATAAGCAACCAGCCCACATTGTTGAACAGTGCCTGAACGATCAAATACTGTAAAGAGGGTTTTTAATTCCTGACCATTCAGTCGGCAGTGAATATAGCCATCATCTCCCGGTTGATAGGAAATTGGCACATCTTCTTTAACCCATTGGGCAAGTCGTTCTTCAATTTTCCTAACCTCACGTGGAGAAACTGACGAGTTTTCCAATTCGCAATATATTCCATCTGGAATGGAGTACATGATTTTCAGTTGTTCATCAGGAAACAATTCCTTGACGACTAAAATCAGTCCCAGAACCAAGCTTTGACGGTTGTGACTGTTTCGACGGTAAGAAGTATACAATATTTGTTCACCTGACTTTCCTAAAGATAAGATAAATCAAAAATCGCGAATTGGTTTCCCGTATATGCTACCATACTTATATTAAAAAAGACAAAGGATGATAATAAATAGTTGCCAGTAATTAAAATTAGGAAGGATTAAATTGTACGATAAAACGCGGGGAAATCATCAAAATAATCTGTGCGCGCTCCTTTCGTGGACAGGGGTAATTTGGTGTTTTGAGTTATGGCACGGTCTAACTGCGGCTTTTAAGACATAGGAATCTACCAGAAGTAATCTGTATACCTTGCCTTTAATAAAAAAGAGCTGTATACTGACTATGTTGTTTTCAAAAACTATTACAAGAGCTGGGGGTGGGATATAGATAAACGGCGGGCAACTATCGGCAGATCAGGAGAAAGGAGGTAGAAAATGGCCCACGGAGCTTTTGGTACCGCAATAAACTGCATGGATGGCAGAACACAACTGCCTGTAAATGAGTACTTAAAAAACCGTTTTA
>JBAQLX010000137.1:0-1940 GCA_049302315.1 Desulfosporosinus sp. | reverse complement strand
ATACCAGGAACTATAAATTATTTATCTTACTTGTCGTATTTGTCATACTTGGGATTTTAAGCCCATTAACAGCAAAGTTTATGCCTGAAATGATTAAGTCATTTATGCCCGCAGGCATGACAATAGAACTCCCACCATCTAGCAGTCTAGATTCCTGGGGACAGTTTTTTAAAAATATTACCCAAATGGGCTTTATCGTGCTAATGATTGTCTTTAGTGGCATAATGTCCAAAGAATATGACAAAGGGACATCTGTAAACATGGTTACTAAAGGGTTGGGAAGAGAAACGATAATTCTTTCGAAATTTACAGCAGCTTCTTTATTATGGACTATATGCTGCTGGGTGAGCTTTCTAATTACATGGGGATATACAAGATTCTATTGGCATGATAGCAGTTCCAATCACCTGATAGTTGCAGTTTTGATATTGAATCTTTTTGGCTTAATCTTGCTAGCCACAGAATTACTTGGTGCTGTTACAATAATTAACAGTTATGGATCATTACTCTTTGTGGTAGGGTTTATCATTGTTCTTTTTATTCTCAATATTTTCCCGAAATTAGAAAAGTATAATCCGCTTAGCTTGGCAAATCAAAATTTGGAGTTAGTAAAGGGAAGTGTAGAGATGGAAGTATTTAAATATCCTGTAATTATTGGGGCAGTTATCCTAATTGGTTTTGTGGTTCTTTCGATCAAGATCTTTACCAAAAAGCAACTCTGATTTGCAGACTAAATTAACTATCTTTGGAATTAACCTAATCACTAATCAAAGAGACGTCTGTGGCGGCTTTTGGGGGCTATATTCCGAACGTGCTGCTGGTCTTTCCCTCTTCGAAAAGCTTCTTAACAACAGCGCGTGACTTCTCAGGGTCAACTTTCCAGTAACTAATATCGTTTTCGGTAAGGAAATTGCCTGGTAAGGTTTGGGATGATATCTCTGGATTTTTATTGCGAAGCAAATAATTCGACATCCCCCATAATTGAGCTATTGTAAGGTTTGTTTCCACTGATTTGGCGATTTGAGGAACAATCCAAGGTAACTTAGGAACTGTCTTAACTTGCAGAAATTCATTCCCTATTGCTTTAATAACTGCCTGCTGCCGCGCCGTCCTTGATATGTCCGCCAAGGCATCTTGACGAAACCTGGCATATTGCAAAGCCTGTGCTCCGTCTAATCGCTGCGTCCCTTTTTTTAGATTAATCACGCCGTCTGACGAGTCTCCTGTGACATAATACATATTCTTTTCAATGTTGAGAGTTATTCCTCCCAGCGTATCAATGATAGACTTAAATCCATTAAAGTTTGTGATAACATAACCGTCAATAGACTGACCTATTAAACCTTCGATCAAAGCTGTTGTTGTATTAATTCCTTTACCAACTCGTGCAGCAGCATTAATTTTTCCTTTTCCATGGTCCGGCACAATAACTTGGGTATCTCGAGGGATGGAAAGGATAGCAACTTTACCGTTCCGGGTATTAACACTGGCTACTAAAAGAGTATCCGTGTTACTGAGCGTTGTATCACCGGGTCGACGATCTACCCCAACTAATAGAACTGTAACCCGTTCCTCTTTGAAGTTGGAAACAGTCTCATGGTATGGCTCAAGGTAATCTGGATCAACTACAGAGTCATCCGAGCGTTCTCTCAGGTCGTCCTCGCTCGCTCTGGTTAGTTCTTGAGCTTGATCCCGGTGCACTACATGCTCAATCGAATTAATGATCGGTTTTTTTTCATTTCCTACTACTTGACTCACTAGGACGGCGCCTAAAACCAAACTGATTCCTAGAAATAACCCCAGTAGCATGGCTTTATTGTAGGCCGTTAAGACCCGGATAATCGTTCGGCCATAGGATTTATTTTCCTGCATCCGAGTCCACTCCATTTCCAACGCTTTCTCATTTCTTTTTCTTCTATATAGAATCAATCAATCTCCAT
>JBAQLX010000136.1:0-6748 GCA_049302315.1 Desulfosporosinus sp. | reverse complement strand
GGTAAGTCAAACGTTTTACGTAAAAATTTGTTGAGTTCTGTGTCTCTGGCAACGGCATAGGTTTTAACACCCAACGGCAAAATTTCCCCTTCAACCAGCAGCATATCTCCCATACTTTCCTGTATTTTTTTCTCTGTCGTCTTTATTCCCGCTTTTTCTGCGTAGGATCGTAAAAAAGTGAGCATAAAGTAGGCAATGATCTTCAAAAAGATATACGCGTCAATCCGTTCTGGTCGTTGGTAAATGATCCTCCCTAAGTCCAAGATTCCTTTTATATCTTTAAAATCTACCTCTACCTGATCTCTGCCACGGTATTTTTGAACCAGTTGATTGGCATTCACTTGCTCTTTTTTGTAATTAGTAAGCAAAGCGAATATCCCATCATACTTTTCTTCAGCCCTTAAAGAGATTTCATCCCATAACCACCTTAGGGATATGACCCCGCTATCACTTACTGAAAGGGTGTACTGTATGAATTTTTTGGTGTTGGGATAAGCTTTAAGCCGTTCGTCTAGTTTAATCTGACAATGCTTAAGCTCTCGAAATTTCCGTTGATTGAGTTTTAAGGGGAACTCGTTCAGTGCCTCTTCTAACTTCACTTTTTCGGTGTCTCTTCTAAACTTCTCATGGCTTGCGGTTAATTCATGACGATAAAACACACATCGCACCTCGATTTCCACCGTCTGGATAGAACCTTTGGGACGACGCTTCTGACCAGGTTCAAGATCAGGCTTGATAATGTCCTTCAAGATCCACGTGTTCTCAAACGCAGTCAAGGGTGGTGTGATTTTCCCACTCGTTTCTCGTGTGGAACGATAGGTGATCGGTTTCCATTGCCCCTGTTCCCATGCATCTTGAATACGTTCACGGACTTCTCTTGTTGAAAGACCCATTTTAAGTGGAGAGACCCAGTAAACCATCCGCTCATCTTGATGCTCCATTAAAAATCGTATGTTGCTTGCTGTAGGGTAGGCTCTATCCATCAAAAACTCGATTGCACCTTCATCCGCAATTTTGTGGACGCTGTTATACACATCAGGTAAGGTGGTAGGATCACTGGTACTTCCAGGGTGCACTCCAAAACCAACCGGCATTTTTGACCCCGAGGCGATTACAAGGCTTACAATCAGTTGAGAGAACGAATCCTTTCCACGTCCAGGGACTACTTTTGGGGCATCTTTAAAGTCTCCGGATAATTGCAAAAGTGTCGTATCTAAAATGAATTTGTTGAGGGGAATGCCTGCTTTTTTACTGGCATGCAACACTAAAATAGACAAAACTTCCTCCATTGACTTTTTGCCCCCACCCAATGCAGTCAGTGCTCTTCCGATACGATCATCCGTTAATAATTTAGGTTCTATCCCAAGTAAGGGGCCGGTTTGCCACTTTTCTCCCATTTCTTCAAATTGATAGGCCCGTGTAATATGCCGTGGGCAGGCGATCATGTCGGCGGCAATAAGGCTTAAAACTATACCGGTGCTCGGTGTTAAGAACGATCGTTCAGGGACTTGTCTATCTTGGTAATGCTCCTTTAATTTCTCGATGGAGGTGTGTTCTTCACCCAGTATCTGATCGACACACTTTGCAAATCCTACATACTCAAGTATGTGCATGCCCATTAAAATCGCCCCTGCAGGGGATGCGTCGATTTCTTTTGAATTTGTTAATTGGGGGATTAACTGGTTCTGTGCTTTTTGGGGTAGTTGTTTCATGATTGACAACATAATAGTACCTATATCTTCTATGAGTTACACCCCCCTGAACAAACTATAAAATGACGGTTATTATTTGACCTCATAGTCCTGCCTCCTCGTTTTTGACAGTATTCTGAGATCTATAATATATGTCTTTTGTTAGGTTGTCCAGCAACTAGATGGAATTTATGTTAATATATTGTGATTTACTGATTTTTATTTGCGAAATGCAGGTTGGATTAATACGCATTTCAACCATCCAAAGGAAATGACGAGTGAAGCTAGGAAAGCCTGTGAGATGCTAGCTAACGCCGGTATACCTGTGGGGAACCAATCAGTACTCTTAAAAAATATTAATGACTGTCCATATATCATGCGTAATCTTGTACAGGAACTCGTAAAAACCAGAGTAAGACCGTACTATCTTTATCAGTGTGATTTATCGGAAGGGATTGAGCATTTTAGAACTCCGGTTGCAGCAGGTATTGAAATTATTGAAATGCTTCGCGGGCATACGTCGGGCTTTGCTGTTCCAACCTTTGTGGTAGATGCACCTGGAGGCGGAGGGAAGATCCCGGTAAATCCGCAATACCTGATCTCATACTCTGTTGATAAGGTAATTCTTAGAAATTTTGAAGGGGTAATATGTACGTATACAGAGCCGGAGGACAAAACGCATAAGTGCCAGAAATGTGGTCTTTGCGGCAAGTTTAGCAATAAAGAGTACCGTGGACTAGAGAAGCTTTTCAGGGACGAAAGAGTCTGCCTGATCCCGCGGAGCAATGTGAGAGTGAATAAGAGAGAGGAATATCATGAATACAGTGCAAAATAACCGTCAGGAAAATTATTCGACGTCATTAAGTGGGGTAGAACTATATGTTGATTATATCAATGAGAGGCTCAAAATTATAAATTATTCATGTATATCTACGGAAATAATCAATGAGATTGTTTCTTATGCACGGCAGAAGAAGCTTGGCAAGATTATTTCCAATTGTCCAGAACGGCTTTTAACACCTTTTATGGATTGTGATTTTGTTATTGAGGGGAACATTGACAGCTTTTTTCATGGAGAAGATGCAACCTGTATTTCTTATTTCCTTGACAGACGACGGAATAAATCAGTTCATGAAAATGAAGAAAACAGGATTATTGAATATTGTGTACATGATGCCAAGGAATTTACTTCAATTGAAAATAAAAACTATAAGGTGAGACGAGCGGTGCAAACTGATATTCCCCAGATGATCAAGCTCTTTTCGGCAGTATTTGAAACATATCCATCTCCCGTATTCAGCAGAGATTATCTTCAAAAAGTCATGCATGAGCAAGTCCTGTTTATGGTGGCGGAAGAGAAAGGTAAAATTATCAGTATCGCTTCGGCAGATATGGATAAATATTATATGAATGCGGAAATAACGGACTGTGCTACTTACTCGGGGTACAGGGGCAGGAACATTTTAAGCGAGCTAATCTACAGACTGGAAGCAGAATTGAAGCATACTGGTTTCGTTACAGCATACAGTCTTTCCAGGGCTAAAAATATCGGAATTAACAAGTCATTAAGCAAATTAGGGTATAGGTATCGCGGGAGGCTGGCTAATAACTGTCACATTTGCGGCGGTTATGAAGATATGAATATTTGGGTAAAAATACTTAGTAAGTAGACACACGATAGGTTATCCACAAGTGCCTCTATCCCTTGGTACAGACGGGTTTGAGGCACTTTCCACGCCCGCAGACTGTTGAATCCGCTAGCGTTGTTGTAAGGAAGTGCAGAGCTGAAGCATAACTTAGATCACGAAACCGTCGGCATGCCCTGGAGCTGGGGATTTGCTCGAAGATGCAAAATGCCCGAGTGTATAAAATGCAAGAGCATTAGGAAATTACAAGAAGCGCTCAGAGGAATCAGGCTGAGCGCTTCCCTTTGTTTGGAGCTTTTTAAGGCCGATACATTTTGAAATCGCGAGGCTCCGGCATTCTCTATATAAACCGTTTAATCATATCGTCGCAGATGTTATCAATATTGCTTTCATTGATGTTATGCTTGCTCATCATTCTCTCAACCTGATCTCTTCCGGCAGGATCATTTAAATCACTAAGATAGAACATTCTGCCGATTCTCCTGCCGATTCGAAATAACATTTGTTCCTTTACAACAAGGGCGAGAAACTTCTCAATGGTCTGAACCATCCGGTCTTTATCTTCAGGGAATTTCCCTTCTACTTCCTGAAGCAAGTTGACCATATGATCACTTTTTAACCGGCTGGTAACACCGTCAAGATGTTGAATTAGATATAATAATTCTTTCACCATGTCTACATCATTGGTTCTGGTGAATAATCCGTTTTGATAATCCGCGTAAAGCTCCATTCTTCCGTGTATGGAAAAAGTTCTGATGCGTATAAAATCCGGATTGATCTGATTTAAGGCATCGGCAGTTTCTGCGGCATTCTCGAAAGAATACTCCTTGCCTCCTATTCCAGGCATAAAATATTCAGACAGCTCAATGCCTGCTTTTTTTACTTTTTGTCCGGCAATAATATGCGTTTCTTTATCCACACCTTTTTGGATCAGGTCGAGTATTTTTGTACTGCCTGTTTCCATCCCGATATGAATCCGATTCAATCCGGCATTGGCAAAGGCTTGCATATCCTCGTCCCTGATCCTGGCAATGGTATGTGATCTTCCGTAGATCGTAATTCTTTCAATACTTGGGAATTTTTTTTTCAGGTATTTGAGGATATCTTCCATGTTCCTCGGTTTCATAAACAAACTATTGGCGTCCTGCAGGAACACAAATTTCATACCGTTTTCATACCAATTTTTCGCCATGTAAAACGCCACGTCGGAGCCGGGTTGTTTAAAATCTATCCGCCGTATCTCTTTACAGCTTCTTAGCTGATCGGTCCACGCTTTTATCTGATCAATATCCTTGATGATATGTTCAACAGGGCGTATACTAAACTTTTTTCCTTTATAAAGATTGCAAAATTTACACCGGTTCCATGGGCAATTTCTTGTCAATCGGAGCAACAAGCTGTCCGCTTCACTTGGCGGCCTTATGGGCCCAATTTCGTACCCCTTATACTCTCTATCCATTTTTTCTCCCCACTCAATGATTTGATTCTTCCCACTTAACAAGATGACGACAATCCGTCTTGTGCATCATTCTTTTATGATATTACTTAAGTCCATCTTTGCATAAACGATCCTATGAATTTCAACCACCTGTGTTTCTACTACATAAAAGACAGCATAATTTTTGACTGGCGACAGCCTGTATTCACCAGTCAATGCCTTGATTGGCTGATACACCTTACAGGAATAAGGAAATTGTCCAAGCCTGGATATCGATTCATCCAGAGAATCCAAAAAATCCATCGCAGCTTTTGGCGCTTTTAAATGATCGGCAATATAGTTTGTGATGTCGGTTAAATCTTTCCTTGCCAAAGGTAAATATCTAATTTCATGCATCAACAGACTCCACTTTGTCAAAAAGTTTTGCTCTTAATTCATCAAACACCTCTTTATGGGAGTATCGCTTATCAGTTATTTTAGCCTCTAATTCAGCTTCCTTCAATTTGAAGTATACTTCACTTTTAAATTGGTGACGTTCATAAGCTTCCATACTCATTACAACCATATCGCCATAACCATTTTTAGTTAGAAATACCGGCTCGGAGGTTTCGTGAACAATTCTTGAAATACCAGCAAAATTATTTCTCAAATCAGATACGGGTCTAATTTGCGGCATACTATCACTCCTTTAATCGGGTTAACATAATTTTATCATAATAATGCTAAAATATCAATCTTATGTCTCTTACAAGGTTAAATGAAAAGTTAAATTACGGTTCTTTAACCTCGTGCGGCAAGAAGTCTCCCGCCTCTAAGCTACCTTACTCACGATAGTGAGTGCGTAGGCGGGAGATGAATGGCCGCCCTTTTTATGCCAATTGAGCATTGATAATCGCTTAAATGCATGATATAATGTACTCAGTAGTAATTATGGCTGGTGGTGATAAATCAATGGAGTTGGCTAATAATAATCACTCAGTATTTCTCCTTCATTATCATCTCGTCCTTGTTATTAAATATCGTAGAAACGTCATCGATGAAGTAATTTCGAACAGGCTTAAAGAAATATTTGAGTATGTGTCCCTTCGCTGCAATATCACGTTACAAGAATGGCATCATGATGAAGATCATGTCCATATTCTGTTCAAGGCTCATCCCAACAGCGAATTATCAAAGTTTATCAATGCCTGCAAAAGTGCATCATCCCGACTGATCAAAAAAGAATATCCACAACTACGGGGGTCTCTCTGGAAAGAAAACTTTTGGTCGAGAAGCTTTTGCTTACTTACAACTGGCGGCGCACCCCTTGAGGTCATAAAACGGTACATTGAAAATCAAGGTGAGCAGCGATGAATAAAGCATACAGATATCGCCTTTATCCCAGCGCTGAACAAGCGATCCTCATCAATAAAACCTTTGGCTGTGTGCGATTCGTATACAATAAAATGCTTGCCAATAGGAAAACTATCTATGAGCAGTATAAGTACGACAAAGAAGTATTGAAGCAGCAAAGGTACTCTGAACCAGCGGATTATAAACAGGAATTTGAGTGGTTAAAGGAAGTTGACAGTCTAGCCCTTGCTAATGCTCAACTCAATCTAAATACTGCTTATAAAAATTTCTTTCGGGATAAGGCAGTAGGCTTTCCAAACTTCAAACGAAAGCATGGGGATAGAAAATCCTACACAACGAATAACCAAAAAGGAAGCATCAGGCTAATTGATAGCAAAACCATTCGCTTGCCTAAATTAAAAGATATCCGTATTAAGCTGCACAGAGAATTACCGCTGAATTCCATCATTAAATCGGCTACAATAAGCCAAACACCGACGGGTAAATATTACATAGCAATTTTGGTTGAGTTTGAAGCCAAAATAGAACCGGTAAAACCAACGGTCGAAACAACATTAGGTTTAGACTATTCTTCCAAGTCGCTGGTCGTTGATAGTGAGGCAAGAAGCGCCGACTATCCC
>JBAQLX010000135.1:0-3230 GCA_049302315.1 Desulfosporosinus sp. | reverse complement strand
GGCACCTTTGCGCCAATGTGTTCCTCGGGTGTTTTTTTAAGTTTTGGGCACACAACACCACGGATGAAAATGCAGAAAGTTTGGCTGAACGGGGTATCCGCCTATGCGGGCATAGCAGCTGTTGACGCCTATATCGGTGCGACGGAGATGCATGAAGATGACCCGCTGAATAGCAATTACCCTGGTGAATTCAGGTACGGCGGGGGCCATGTCATTCATGATCTTGTCGCCCGCAAACCGATTAAACTAAAAGCGTTGGGATATGGTACAGATTGTTACCCACGCCGAAATCTTGAAACCATAATTACATTGGATGAGATCAATGAGGCAATTCTTTTTAATCCTCGGAATGCCTATCAGAATTACAATTGTGCGGTTAACCTGACCGATCGAACTATTTATACGTATATGGGAATGCTTAAACCTCGTTTGGAGAACGCCAATTTTTCAACTTCAGGGCAACTTAGTCCGCTTTTGAAGGACCCTCATTTTAAAACGATCGGGGTTGGCACAAAGATATTTCTCGGCGGAGGGATTGGCTATGTCGCTTGGAACGGGACACAACATTTCCCGGCGATGATGAACGTTGAGGGTAAGGAATCAAGCAGCGCAGCAGGGGGAACACTTGCGGTCACAGGGGATCTGAAACAAATGAACCCCAGATGGCTGGTTGGCGCCAGTTATCTGGGATATGGGGCGACCCTTAGTGTTGGTATCGGAATTCCCATCCCTATTCTCAATGAAGAAATTGCTCGTTATGCAGCCCTGAAGGATGAAGAATTATTTGCTCCCGTAGTCGACTACGGGGAAGCGTATCCTTCGTTAACACCGGGTAATCTTGGGTATGTCAGTTATGCAGAACTAAAGAGTGGAAAGATCAAGGTGAATGGCAAGGAAGTGCATACGGCTCCATTGTCCAGTATGCTGCGGGCTCGGGAGATCGCCTCAACCTTAAAGGGGTGGATTCAAAAAGGTGAATTTCAACTGACAGAACCCGTTAAAACTCTTCCCTCACCCGCTGACGGCATTATCGCTCACTGTATTAAGGAGGTTTGATAAAATGTCGCCTAAAAGAATAGTTTTGCGTTTCGGGACAGATATCTCGGTTAAACCGATTGTTTATCGTTTGGTTAAAGATTTTGATTTGGTGGTGAACATTGTAAAAGCGGATGTCAACCCTCAAAAAGAAGGAACGATGATCTTGGAGGTTACCGGAGATCAAAGTGAAAAAGGACTAAGCTATTTACGTAATCTAGGGGTTTCGGTTCAGGCCCTTACTCAGGAAATTGTGCGTAATGAAGAAAAGTGTGTCATGTGTGGGGCATGTACAGGCATTTGCCCTACCAGCGCCTTATATATGGAACGCCCGTCGATGGAAGTCCGCTTTGATGGAGACCAATGTATTTTTTGCCAACTTTGTGTGAAAGTCTGCCCGATGAAGGCCATGGAGGTTTGTTTGTAATTGGATTTCACAGATCGTTTTTATCGGCAGGATCACCGCCAGGTGGATCTGGTGCATTTTCAGGTGGCAGTCGCGGAAACTGACCTGGATATCGGGGTCCGTAAAGAGAGGTTTTCTTCTGAACTTGTGGCCTGGGTAGAAGAGATGATTCGGGCTTGCCGAAGACCTCTTGAGGACTATATCCAGAGAGACCCTGGTTTTCTGAGCGCCTTAACGCCTTACACTGTTTTGCCAGATGCCCCATTAATGGTTCAAACTATGGCGGAAGCCGGGCGTCTTGCCGGGGTGGGGCCGATGGCTGCCGTCGCCGGCGCCGTGGCAGAGTCGGTTGGGAAATCAATCTCCAAACGCTCACGGGACGTGATTGTGGAAAATGGTGGAGATATCTTCCTGCGTTCGAGCCGTATTCGGAAGGTTGGAATTTTTGCAGGGGATTCACCGCTATCGAATCGGGTAACCATAGAGATCCGACCGGACGAAACCCCACTGGGGATATGTACATCCTCGGGTAAAGTGGGGCCTTCCTTGAGTTTTGGTAGAGCTGACGCAGTTGTTGTGCTTTCTCCTGCAGTGGCTTTGGCGGATGCGGTAGCAACCGCCTGTGGGAACCTTATTCAGTCGACAGACGATTTGGCAAGAGCCCTCGAATTTGCCTCAGGGATCAGAGGGGTTAAGGGCGTTTTAGTTATTAAAGATGATCGCTTGGCAGTATGGGGAAGTGTGAAGTTACTTCCCATGAATACTAAAGTGTAGGGGTAGAATGCCAGGAGTTGATAGAATTATAAATATTGGTAGAAAGAAATAAACCTCCCCGTCGGGAGGTTTAAGTTTTTGCGCTCATGTCTTTAGTTTCTATAGACCACTCGTACAACTTGGATAACTTGTACAAGACAAATTTAACACGAATCACGGCAGGAATCAATGCCCACTTTTTGTCATTAATCTTAAATGGTTCTAATTTAGTGCTATTTTATCAGTTTGACCTATATGATAGGTTGACAGCTCTTGCTTAATCGCCTGGTGATGGAGGGTTTTGAGATGAAAAAAAAACTCCTGGGGATGTTCAATGAATTATATAATGGGAATTTCCAAATAGAAAGCAAGACTCAATCTAATTTCCCGGATGCGTGGCTTCAAATTGGCGGGAATCACCAGACTAGCTGGAATTTTATGAATGTGTCCTTGGAAAAACCTGTTTTGGAGATAAAAAATACGACTGCTTTTAGAGCAGGAATCGTCCAAACATACGAGGCTTCTCTTGACGTTCGTAAAAAAGAAGATTGGCAGATATTATTGTTTCTCAAAAGTGGTATGCCCGAACTGCAGGCCTATTTGCGTATCTATCCCATTAAATCAAACGGCGACGTATCTATGCCGTGGGAATTTAGCTTTAGTCCGGGGTTGAAGCAAGAGCAGTTTAAGCAAGTCATCAGTGTATGTTCTGAGATTAAGTTTCTTCGTTTAGAGACGGGCATTTTAGGGCTTGGCGACTTATATATATATAAACTAATCGCGTATTCCCTTACACCAAATCGTATGAAAAGGCGAGTGAAAAAAGAAAAGAAGGAGATTCAGCCAATAAATCATATACAGACCATCGGAGAAATAATTAAGCCGATTCACCTTGCTATGCCAATTCCTTTAAAGATCCCGGTTAACGTTCAGGCGAATGTTAATGCGGATATTCGAAACCTCACGCCGACTCGCGACAGAGTGCAAATTTTCGGAAGCAGTCAAGCTCCTTTAGCCACTTCAGTTAGCGGTCGTG
>JBAQLX010000134.1:0-2345 GCA_049302315.1 Desulfosporosinus sp. | reverse complement strand
GTGCTCCATAGTCCAAAGCTATTTCATATTGTTCGGGGTTTTTTTCCCAGAACTCGGCCAAGATCCGAAAACTATCCTGGTAACATTCATTCCATTGGAAATCATCCAGGATACCATATAATTTTTGATGCTGGTTATAAATTTCCGGGCAGGTTTGCGCATATTTGTCAATTTGATCCGCTCCCAGGATTGCAGCCATCTTTTGAAAAGTAGGGGATTCTAAAGACTCTTGCTCAAGGTGTACCGTGCCATGGTACAGCATTTTATCAATCTTCGCTATACGCTCTTCAATGTTTTTCTTATCAATCATGAGCTCACTTCGCAGCAATTGCAACACTTCCTGCAGGGATGCATTATTGTTCACATCACCCATTATCTCTTTTATGCGTTTGAGATCCAGCCCAATAGATTTTAAATGTTTGATTAAGCGCATGCGATTCAACTCTGCCGTTTCGTATAAACGGTATCCCGCAGTGATTTGCTCAGGTTTAAGCAACAAACCTATCTTTTGGTAATATCTAACGGTTTTAAGTGTGCTTCCGGTTAATTTAATGAAATCGCCAATCTTTATCCGGTTCTCCATTGCTATACCACCTCTTTTTGCGCACGTTGTGCGCTTCATATATATTTCCTAGAAATCATCGCTCCTGCAATGCGATGTAAGACAACCGACTAACCTTATGCAAAAGCCTCTGGGGGACAATAGCATGTCGGTAAAGTCAGGATTAGACAGCTAACGCTGTCAAGTGGCCTGGCGAGTCAGGCCATATATGGTAAAGCCTGTGGGCTGAATCCGGGTCTGTGGCTGTGGGACGCTGCCGGACTTAAACCCGGCATCAATGGGTATACCCGATATAAATGAGGTTGGGTATAAGCAGGCCTATTGACGCACCTGCGATAAGCAGGGTAACGACCAACCGGATACCTACGTATGGAGACACTATATGAAGCGCCAAACGTGACCTGCCTAAGTACCGCTCGAGTCGGTATATGGCAGAGAGCCCTAACAGTAGCCTAACGGCCTTCTGTAATGGAAGGCACATGGTGAAGGGGGGCAGTATTCCAAGTTCCAATTTTGAAAGGAGTTGCGCTGAATGGAGCAATCAAAACCAATAAAAGATTGGAAAGTTATCGCAGTCGGAACAATGCTGACCATCAGCTGAAGCGACGATAGCTCATTTGGAATATGGAGAGCCGTATGCGGTGAAAGTGTGCGCTATGTCATTCAAGACCTGGAATTGTTCGAGTAACGGACCAAAGCCCTTGGAAATGCTTTGAGAACAACCTCCTTACCTAGACTCGAAAGGGCGAGGGGACAACAGCATGGGGGTAACGCGGAGGATATCCGAAGATTGTTACGGTATCGCTCTGCTAGTTCTGTGTAATATGGTTAAGGCTAAACTGCTTAAACTTCAATGACTAGTGATGGAAATGTACATTCAGGGATACACAATCTAAACACTCCCTGCCTACAACATACTCAGATAAAACTTTCGTCTGAGGAAATCCAAGATTGTAGGACGTTGAGCAATGAGCTCAATCAAGGTGATAAGTGGAGAACCTAAGTTACACTAGTACGTTCCAGTCATGATGAACATGGGATTGCCTAAGGGGGGAGACCCCTATGGTAACGGAGTCTTCATAGTATCCAAAGTGGCGGTTGTAATAACGGCTGCACAGACGGACTTTAATATGTGCCGTTGGATCGTTGTACCGCCAAAAGGGTAACCAAGTAAGCGGGAGATCAGGAGAAGGAAGACAGGTGGTTACGATATCAATCGCTTGGAGGTATGCGGAATGCAGAAGGCCGAAAAAGTATTGGATATTATCAACGAAAGTTGACTGGTAATCACTGGCGAGCGGAGTGCGAAGGAAACTCGCACGCTCCGTTCTGAGAGGGGTTATTGGAAAAGTGCTGTTTTCGGATGGTAACTCGCTGATCGCCTACTCTACCGCTTGTACGGTTCGGGAAGGGGCGGGTTACTTTGCTAATCCGCCTATTTCATAGTAAAATGATTCATTCATTAATTTTATCATGGATTTACAGATTATCAGTAGTTCGTTGGTACTAATTCTTATGCTTCTAAGTTCCTATTCAGGAAGATTAACAGGCGGCTGCTGCCATTTTAGGTATTTATTCCTGGAAAAAAGCCTTCCATTAAGGAAGGACTTTAAGAAAACATGCGACAAGATTGTTTAATCCTTATTTTTTATATCCCTAAATCAATATGTTGAACAGTTCCTGCCGTACCGTTCTCTCTAACAAAAATACCAGTTCTTTGCAGTTGAGCATCCATCTGGTTGCTGGAATTCTTTAAGGCAAAGCTCGTACTGACATTTCCCAA
>JBAQLX010000133.1:0-2289 GCA_049302315.1 Desulfosporosinus sp. | reverse complement strand
GCCGGGTGCGGGAAAATCAACTTTGCTTTTACAAGTGGCCGATGATGTTGCCAATAAGGGTTACAAGGTTTTATATGCTTCAGCTGAAGAAAGTGATAGTCAAATCAAAAGCAGGTCTGATCGAATTCTGAGCGGAAGCAAGAGTAACATCTGGATATATTCTGATCCAAGTATGAACCATGTTCTGGCCTCAATTGAGGAGCTTGACCCTGATTTGATTATTATCGACAGTATTCAGACTTTCGCCCTTGAAGAACATAATTCCCGACCGGGTTCACCTATCCAAACGATGGAGTGCGCCAACGAACTCTTAATAATTGCGAAAAATTACAGCCGCCCCAGAGCTGTAATCATGGTTGGGCAAATGACGAAAGACGATGAAATCGCGGGACTTCGAGCGTTAGAGCATCTGGTCGACGCCGTGTTAATTCTCAATGGGGAAAATGGAGAAGAACTGAGAGGGGCTTGGTGCTCGAAGAATCGGTTTGGGAGTACAGGCGAAATAGGGTTTTTTTCGATGACTGAACAAGGGATGTTATCGATTGATAACCCGTCGGAGTTCTTTATGACTCAAAGGGGAGAGGGACAAAAGGTTTCGGGAAGCGCCTTAACTGTGATCAAAGAGGGGACACGCCCTATTATTGTGGAAATCGAAAGTCTCGTCTCTAAGTCGTTCACTCCCTATCCATCAAGAATCGCGGAGTGCTTGAGAAGAGATCAATTAAATACCCTGATTTCTATCTTGGAACAAAGAGGAAAGATTAACCTATACGATAAAAATGTGGTCATTAAAACGACGGGAGGGCTTCAACTTAAAGAACAATCCGTAAGCTTAGCAGTTATCATGTGTATTGTTTCATCTGTGAAAGACAAAGCGATTCCCAATGATACCGTGTTTGTGGCGGATGTAGGGCTTACAGGAGAGCTTAAGAAAGTTCCTTCCATTGAAGCGCGAATTCGGGAAATCGACAGAATGGGGTTTAAGCGAGTCTACATAGCAAAAAATACGCTAAGAGATGCTTCGAGATTTAATAATCTTGAAATCATAGAGCTTAACACTTTGGAAGATGTCATTCTGGATCTGAATATGAAGGCTGCAGCTAAGAATGGCTCTGAATTTCCAATCACTGAAGATATTAAAATGCATCCCGAGAGAGGTATAGCCGATTAGGAATATTAATTGCTTAGGCATGCACCAATCTCTCATATTTCTGCAAAATAATTCCTATTTATGGATTATAATCTCTTTTAAATTTTACATAATTGTTATAAAATATGACAAAGAATATTATTTAGTTGCGAGTTTTGAGGTGGTGCTTAATACAAAGTTGTTTAGTGGTTTCAATCTGTAATAGTATTTCCAAGTAACATCATATTGTCATTCCCGAGAGTCTTATTTTATTAAAGACAGATTAACCTTATACCTCTAAGCTTTTGTGTTTTAGCCTATTGAAAGTTGAGGAAGGTGATCTAATGAGGGACGATATACTGGAGTTGCTAAATGCTATTGAAACGAAACGTGATCAACTAAATAAGCTTGCCTTATGTAAAGAGCTGACTTCTGAAGAAGTAGTTACATCTAGCTGTGAATTGGACAAACTATTAAATGATGTCTATATTTTGAGCAACAGCAATGAAAGTCAAAAAATAGAGTAATATGCACAGCCCGGAATTATAAAATGGACCCTATGTCAAGGACAATATAAAAAAGAGTCTAAATAAGAATACCCTCAAATTATCAAATACTCCTCTTAAGGGAGACAGATTAAATAGTAATAATCTGTTAACTGTAAATGGGAGCATTTTCATGTCCAAAAGAAGCAAATGAAAACCATAGAAGGCAGTAATCACCCCGATCGAAATGAGCAATTTGAATATATAAATGAAAGAGTCAATAGTTTTCAAGATGCTGGATTACCTGTCATATCCGTAGATACCAAGAAGAAAGAACTTGTTGGAAACTATAAGAATAATGGAAGAGAGTACGCTCCAAAGGGCGATCCTGTTAAAGTCAATGATCATGACTTTGAAGACAAGAAGCTCGGCAAAGCCGTACCTTATGGAGTTTATGATATAACGAATAATACAGGGTTTGTTAATGTGGGAACAAATTATGATACGGCCGAATTCGCCGTAAGCAGCATTCGTGGTTGGTGGAATAACATGGGGAAGGTATTATACTCGCAAGCCGGAAAACTTCTGATTAATGCTGATGGCGGCGGGAGTAATGGTTCACGAGTGAAATTATGGAAAACAGAAATTCAAAAATTCAGTAATGAAACGGGATTG
>JBAQLX010000132.1:0-3202 GCA_049302315.1 Desulfosporosinus sp. | reverse complement strand
TATTGCCGGTGTCGGTCGTCATAGCTATGGGAGCCGGTCTGCTGGATGCCAAAACGCGTTTCCCTAAGAAATTCGGACCGCGCATTTTCGAAAAAATATTGTTTGGCAGTGTACTGCTTGTGTCCTCCGTTTTAACCGCGGTATTGTTTAACCTGGAAGCATTCAGCACATTGGGAAGAATCGCAATCATAGTTCTTAGCCTAATTAACCTTGCATGCAGCGCAATGCTTGGACAAAAAGGCGCATCACTGCTCAATTCTCAAATAAATGATAAAACCTGATTTTGCCAGTGCGTTGTAGCAATAATCAAAGACAGAAGAATTCGAAATTAACGGCAATTAATAATTTGCTAACCTTGTAATCACATAGTGATTGAGACTGACTTTTGCTTCAGCTGCTTTCATTGCAAGTTCCCTATGCACATAGGGAGGCATACGCAGAGAAAGTTTTCCTGAATAATGTTTTCCTGAGATCGGCTCCGGCACAGTTTCACCGTTCACTTCCATATCAGAAATTACTTCAGATACAATATTCTTAATTCCCTGTAATGCTCCCTCCTGAGTATCTGCCAACCAACTTAGGCTTGGGAATTCAGCACATAATCCAACATACTCTAGGTCTTCTTCCGACCATATAATGCGGTATGTATAATAATCTTTTTTCTCTCTTGTTTCATTTTTCATTTTGCACCTCCAACTTCTTTAGCGCTTCAATAACTTGTTTGACTTGATAGACTTTGGCTTTCCCTGCTTTCCCTTCTTGAATGACTATTCTTGGATCACCTTGCCAGGGGGTTTTGAAAGTAAGATGACTGCCTTTTTGTTGTCGAGGTTTTCCAAAGTATTTGATACATATTTTGCATAAATCTTCAAACCTGATATTTTTTGAATTCAGACTTAATTTATTTATTTCATCTTCAATGGACTCCATAGTATCCGTAACAAATGGTATCAATATTGATACCATTTGTCAAGCCCCTTTCTGCTGACTTATTTTTTATTCAACTTATTCAACTAACCTGTTCTCATGTAACTATAATATCGAAAGCAAAATGTATAATATATAATATCATATAAATTATTAAATTATTATAGAATTTTCCATTTACTTTTTTAAAATATGATATAAGACCAGGGAGACAGGTTTGATGGCTCAATTTGCTTGACTGAATTGAGCCACTAAACCTGTCCCCCTGGTACATTGAAAACAGCCATTAACAATGTTAAAATAAAAAAGATAGTAAATCGAGGTGCGAAATCATGTCTTTTAGTTAAATCAAACATAGAAATTCTTATTTTAAAAAATACAAAAGCCACATAGAAAAAGCTGCTGGAAGCGCACGAATAATAATATATCAAATAAGCATATACTAATTAATTGGCACATGAACACTTGTTAAAACCGAAAGTTTTAGATTACATCATTGGTGATATTGTGGACTATATAAAGGTGGAGGAGAAATAAATGCCATTATTCAAAATCACAGACAACAAAGTCACAAAGCTCCAATACAAAGGTTTTAACAAGGAAAGACAAGTGCAGCAACTCTTTGAGAACAATATGACAGAAATGCTAGGCATGAACTTTCTTAAATCCGAATATTCTACTTTAAACGGGCGTATTGACTCTCTGGCATTAGATGAGAGCGGTAACCCAGTGATCTTCGAGTATAAACTAACTAAGGATGAAAATGTTTTATCACAGGGGCTTTTTTATATGGATTGGCTTGTGAATCATAAAGGCGATTTTGAAATGCTCGTGCAAAAGACGTTAGGCGCAAATGTTAAAGTAGTCTGGAGTAGTCCGAAACTTGTTATTGTTGCGAGTGATTTTTCAAGATATGACAAATATGCTGTAAATGTAGTCAACAGGGATATCAGTTTATATAAGTATTATTTTTATGATGATGATATGTTATATTTTGAACGGATAAATACTGATAAAATTGATGAACCGGAAAAAACAAGCATTTCTACCCCTGTATTAACTAAAAAAATTGCCGCTGAGAATACTTTAGAAGCTCTGCAACACTCATCTTCAAGTGAGGCAATTGAAATTTATAACGAGATAAAAGAGCGCATACTCGCTTTAGATGATTCAATAAGCGAAAAAATTACATCTATTTATGTTGCATATCGTACATCGAAAAATTTTGTTGAGATATATTTTAGAAAAACATCCATTCAATGTATATTATTATCACCTGAAAATGATAAAAAAAATATTGGGAGAAAGTTGCCTGAGTCATATAATTGGACACTCAACTATCGAGTTGATGTAAAAAACCAAGAAGATATAGATGATGTTATGGAATTGATTGAAGAGTCATACAACAAAACAAAATAAAGGTTGATTACAAACTGACTTGGAGGGTAAGGGATGCCTGATCTAAATACTGCGGATGTCGGCTTTGAAAAACAGCTTTGGGCGGCAGCTGATGTGCTGAGGGGCAATATTGACGCATCGGAATACAAACATGTCATACTCGGCTTGATATTCTTAAAATACATATCCGATAAATTCGAAGCAAGGCATCGGGAATTAATCGACGAAAACGAAGGATTTGAAGAGGACAAGGATGAATACACTAAAAATGGTGTGTTCTACGTCCCGCTTTCGGCACGGTGGTCTGAAATAGCTTCCAGGGCACATACTCCCGAGATCGGCAGCAAAATCGATGAAGCAATGCAGGCCATAGAAACAGAGAACCCGCGCCTTAAAGGCGTGCTTCCGAAGAATTTTGCGCGTCAGGAACTTGACAAGCGCAGGCTTGGCAATGTCGTTGATCTATTCACAAACATACACATGTTAGAAAAGGGCGATACCAGAGATATTTTGGGAAGAGTTTATGAATACTGCCTTTCAAAATTTGCCGAGCAGGAAGGGAAATTAGCCGGCGAATTTTACACTCCGGCATGTGTTGTCAGGACATTGGTAGAGGTATTAAAACCTTATAATGGCCGAGTTTATGACCCTTGCTGCGGTTCCGGAGGAATGTTCGTCCAGTCTGCAAAATTCGTTGAAAACCATCAGGGGAATATAAACAACATCTCAATATATGGCCAGGACAGCAATGCGACAACTTGGAAAATGTGTATGATGAACCTTGCGATACGCGGAATTGAAGCGGATTTGGGAAGATATAACGCGGACACATTTCTCGATGACTGCCACCCGACACTCCGCGCTGACTATGTATTGG
>JBAQLX010000131.1:0-2786 GCA_049302315.1 Desulfosporosinus sp. | reverse complement strand
TACTGTTGATCGTCGGTCTTGCTATCAGTATCCCGATTATTATTGTTGGTAGTCAGCTGCTTGTTTGGTTAATGAATAAGTTCCCTCCCTTTGTCTATATTGGTGCCGGCCTGATCGCCTGGACTGCCGGGGAAATGATCAATACTGACAAAAAAATTGCCCCCCTGCTTTATAACTTCAGTCATGCCAGCGGGGAAGAAGTAGCCAAATTCTTCAACACTACCGCGCCGGAATTGGCCAAGTATTACAATACTACAGTTGATGGAATCATCCAAGCTATGCCTCATTCCATCCTGAACATGCCTGAAACTCTGGAATGGGTACTTCCGGCCCTGATTACGGTACTTGTCTGCGGCGGCGGCTGGTTGGTTAAAAGCCGTAGGAAGGCTAAGGAAGTTGACAAAAGCTCGGCAGCTTAATAAACCATAATGCTTAGTTTAGTGATTAATAATTCATAGATAAAGAGGCGATTTAAGAGAATGGGAATATTAGATGTTATAACTCAACAAAGTTTTCTTATGAATCTTTTAGCCGGATTTACGCACTTAACTTGGCAATCCATTGTCATGGTCATTATCGGGTTAATCTTGCTTTATCTGGGGGTTGCCAAGGATTACGAACCATTATTACTGGTACCTATCGGTTTCGGCTGTGTATTAGCCAATTTACCCTTAACAGAATTAATCCATGTACCTCGTGAAGGGTTTATATTCCATGATAGCGTGCAACATATCCTGGGCATGCCGTTGCAAGCAGGCCAACAACTTGTTGATCAGGGAATCCTTGATGTTCTCTATAATGCAGGGATTGGCAACGAACTGTTCCCTTGCCTGCTGTTTATTGGTATCGGCGCGATGACCGACTTCGGACCGATGCTTCAAAACCCCAGAATCCTTCTCCTGGGCGGAGCAGGCCAGTTCGGTATCTTCTTGACTTTACTTCTGGCCCTAGCGCTTGGTTATGACAAGATGGAAGCCATCTGCGTTGCGATTATCGGCGCTTGTGACGGTCCTACATCTATCTATATGACTTCTAAATTTAACCCGGCGCTGCTTGGTCCCATTTCGGTGGCCGCCTATTCCTATATGTCGCTGGTACCGCTTATCCAGCCGCCGGTGATGAGGTTCTGTACAACGCAAAAAGAGCGGGAAATGAAAATGTCCTATGATATGCTCAAACCGGTTACGCAAAGAACCAAGACTTTATTCCCGATAGTTGTTACAATAGTAACCCTCTTGATTGCACCATCAGGCGCGCCCTTAATGGGAACTTTGATGTTGGGCAATTTTTTAAGAGAATGTAAGGTAGTCGGCAAATTAGTAAAATCAGCTGAAAACGAAATTGCCACTGTTTCAACCTTATTCCTGGGACTTACCGTTGGGGCTACCATGAATGGAGACGTTTTCCTGACTATGAAGACTTTGGGCATTTTATGTCTTGGTTTTATAGCCATTTGCGGTGATACAGCGTTTGGTGTTCTGGGCGCGAAAGTTATGAACATCTTCTCCAAAGTTAAAGTTAACCCCTTAATTGGCGCCGCCGGTATTTCGGCTTTCCCGATGGCGGCCCGTGTAGTGCAGAAAGTAGGGACCCAAGCCAACCCCCAAACATATCTTCTGATGCATGCTATGGGTGTTAACACCGGAGGACAGATTGGCTCGGTGCTGGCAGCCAGTATTATGATTGCTGTGATCACTGCTCTGCAGAGTATGGGTGTAAATTTGATGTAACAACGATATACCAACATTAATCTTAAGAAGTAGGTGATAAATGTGGAAATGTCCAATAT
Organism: Desulfosporosinus sp.; assembly: GCA_049302315.1. Taxonomy (GTDB): domain Bacteria; phylum Bacillota; class Desulfitobacteriia; order Desulfitobacteriales; family Desulfitobacteriaceae; genus Desulfosporosinus. The sequence goes on along the minus strand of JBAQLX010000131.1, from coordinate 997 downwards.
GACATTTGGCTGGTTGTTAACTATCGTGGCCGGAGGTTTAACCATGGTTTCCCTGGGGATAATTATTCTTTGTACGAAAATTTTAAAAAGCTTTCAGAAATCAGAAACTGTCCAGAAGACAAACTGATAGTTTGAATATTGGAAGTGGTAGTATTAGTGTATTGATATAATTAAAGGCCTCATGGTTAAGAAACTGTGAGGCTTTTATTTACTCTTTTATTTACTTATACTACCGGAGATCCAATTGCTGAAAACCTTAAATAACCTCTAACATCATAAACAGGATTTAGGCTTTTCAAGACGAACTATTAAATTGTAACATAATAATTTGGAGTGATACTTGTGGCCAATAAGCAAGAAAAAGGAATTCTTTTTGAAACTAAACACCCGCCTTACACAGCAAGTTTGAAAAGAATAATTATTGCAAGTGTTTGTATAAATTTATTTTTCTTAATATTATTCAAATGGTCTTGGGTCAGGGTTTTAGATATTTTTATCTTGGTTGCCCTGATGGATTTTGTAACATTCTATTTTCCCGCAGTCACCAAAAGATATATTATAACCAAGGATAGCTTAAGCAGAAAAGGCTGGTTCGGCTCGAAAGAAGTTCCTTTTAAGCAAATCGGAAATATTTCAGCTGCCAGGAGTTCAATCCTGGTTCTTTCGACCAATGGAAAGGTTTTATTTAAGATTTATGAAATTTTTTTGGATAAATCGGTTAGAGAAAAATTCAAAGATATTTTATTTGATCGCTTTGAAAAACTATGCAATTAATTCGTTTACAAGTCTCCATCCCTATTAAACATCCGCTTAATCGTAATCTGTGTAGTTCGTATCAAGTCCCGTCTTAATGTCAAGTCGCACCAAACTTATTTATCCAATCGTAAGACTCCCACTTCTACAAGTGGGAGAGGTACACCTTATTCTGCTTCGGTGGGGGTAGACTCCGACTTCGCCGCTAAGAATTCCTTTTGGGACGTGCGGCTTCGGCGAAACC
>JBAQLX010000130.1:0-1553 GCA_049302315.1 Desulfosporosinus sp. | reverse complement strand
TATGTTTTGAGACTTGCTCGAGAAGCTGGAAGATTGAGCGCTTGTAGTCCTCAATATCAGAACAAAGTGGATTCATTTTGGAGTCCATTCTTTATCCCTCTATTCGCACTTTATTTAGATTTATTATTATATCAAATAACATGTCGTGAATCTCATTTGTCGTTATTGCATATTTAACTCTAATCGATGGCATCATTGTTGCTCTATCTCTTCAGAACATTGACACTTCTCAAAGACACAATCAAAGCATATTTTCAATGTTTTTATATCTTTTATTCTCATTGAAGCATCGGCATCAATCATTAAATCTATCACGAGATCCATCTCAGGATACCTGCCACTATTTACCTCTTTAAAAATCCTTCCCATGGAATAGACATCATCAAAGCTGCTATCTTCAGGTCTATATAGGTCCCCTAATCCCTCGGGGGTAAAATAAGGATGATCATTGGACACCGCCCATCCAAAGTCTATTAGAACTGGTTTACTGTCTCTAATAATAATATTGTCTGGGCGTATATCTCTATGGATAATACCTTTTTTTCCCAGAATATTTAAAATATCCAGACAAGAATTGATAAATGAGCAAAATTTTTCGGCAGAGCTTGCAATCTCCTTTTGCACTAATCTCAACTTTTCTCCTTCTATTTTTTCTATAGAGATGACGGAATATGTCTCTTCAGATCGGGAGTCTATTACGGTGGGAAAATACTCTCCTTCCAACTGCACTAGAAAATGCTTTTCCCGATTTGCCAGATCGAGGGTTGCCTGCTTAGTTATCTTATTATTGTCGTCGTATATAACACTCCAATATTCCACGCCCTTAAACTCTGTTAGGCACCTACTGCTAATGATCGAATCCTTATCGGCAATAAGGGGCAAAGGTCCTGATAGGTCTATTTCGTTAAATGCACAAAATGCCACATACAATCTCCTTGTTGGAGAAATATCTCCGATCATTTTAAAATTTGCAAAATGATTTCCAAGGGCATTTTCAAAATTTTTTATATTATACTCTTGTACGATTATTTTATTATTCCAATCCGTGTGATGAAAAAAATTTATTGCAGGATCTTCCTTAGCGACCCATTCTACTATCAGCATGTAGCCAGTTAGTTGTCTAAGTTTCTGCATAGTTTTATCTAAACTGCCATAAAAAGCAGTACATGAATAGATCCAATGAATCAGTGCAAGGGCTATAACAACATCAGCTGGGTGATCCCAATACATAATGTTTGTTTTTTCTACCTCAATGTTACCAAAACCTAATCTGCTTTTAGCTTCTTTTATCATTTGAATATATTTTTCATCCATATCAAGGGCTATTGCTTTCTTTGCGCCCATTTGAATGGCCCAAAAGCTGAAAAAACCTGAATTCGCTCCTATGTCCAATAATGTTCTATGAGCAAGGTATTTCAGGCAAAAATAGGATGCCAGCAATTCTTGCTTACTCTTGAGAACTGAGTCGATTTTGGAGACTTGAAGGTCATCTCTTGTCAATGTGTATTCTTGGTATCCATGAAAGACTACATAATTCTCAAATACCTCTATCT
>JBAQLX010000129.1:0-5426 GCA_049302315.1 Desulfosporosinus sp. | reverse complement strand
ATGTAATGCCAAGCAAAATTTGATATAATGCTTTTGACCGATACTGACAATCGCGTCCCCCAGATCGGATATTTATGCTGTTAAGGAGGCGTCGTCATGTTTCGTTATGCAGAAGTATTGATTGATATAGCAAATCGGCGCCTAGATCAAAGTTATCATTATCTTATTCCTGAATCACTTGGCTTGAAGATAGGGATGCGGGTTCTCGTTACCCTCCAGAACCGCAAGGTTCAGGGGCTTGTTGTGAATATGACGTATGATTTACCAGATGAACTGGCGCTTGTAAAGCTTAAGCCCGTGTTAGAAATTGTTGACAATGACAGTCTGATCCCTTTGGAACTGATCGAACTCGCCCATTGGTTAGCACAAACAACTATTTGTTCAGTTGCTCAAAGCTTACATACAGTCTGGCCGCTTCTCAAGGGAAAAGTGGAAGAGTGGGTTATCCTCCAGGCATCCCTCGAAGATCCGGATGTTCAGACCTTGCAGTGGCTGGATGCGGATGCCTTCCGGGCGATTAAAGTGCTTACCCGAGCACGGAGTAAGGGGATTTCCCTTAAAATCTTTCTTAAGCGAGCAGATATTTCGGGGGAGACGCTCGAGAAGCTGATCCAACACGGGTGGGTAAAAAAGGAAGCACGATTTGTATCCCTTGGAGGGTCCGCGAAGAAAGCACACTTGGGTGGGGGGACTTCAGAGAACCCTCTAAACCAGCAAAACGGGGCTAAAGAGGATAAGATTTCGATTGGTCGAACCTACGAATTAACAGGGGAGCAAGCGACAGTAGTGAAAAACGTGTTGACTGCTTTTGCGGCAGGCTCGTCCCAGACTATTTTGTTGCATGGTGTGACGGGTAGTGGAAAAACGGATGTTTATCGTGAGTTGATAGCGCATGTACTCGCTCAAGGCGGAGATGCAATTTTGCTTGTACCGGAAATTTCCCTGACCTCTCAAGTGGCCCGTTATTTTGAAACCCAATTTGGCGACCAAGTAATTATCTTGCACTCTGGTTTACGACCGAGGGAAAAAATGAAAGCCTGGGAGGATATTTTGTCAGGTCTTAAGCGGATCGTCATTGGGGCCCGTTCCGCAGTGTTTGCACCTCTCCCGAATTTACGCCTTATCATTTTGGATGAGGAACATGATGGTGCGTATAAACAGGATGAGAACCCCAAATACCATGCGCGAGATGTTGCTCGCCGACGGATGGAACAGCTCAAAGGCGTTGTCTTGCTCGGGAGTGCAACGCCATCCTTGGAAGCTTATGCCGCGGCACAATCCGGTAAAATCAGCTTGCTAACAATGACTAGGCGGATCGGGGAGAGTGTCTTGCCTCCGGTTGAGATCGTGGATATGCGGGAGGAACTCCTAACAGGAAACCGAAGTATGTTTTCCTTGCTGCTGCAACAAAAACTGTGGGAAAGGCTAGGCCGAGGTGAGCAAGCTATGCTTTTTCTGAATCGCAGAGGGTATTCTACCTTTGTGGCTTGTCGAGAATGTGGCTATGTGGTCAGTTGCCCCAATTGCGATATAGCCCTGACGTACCATAGCCAGGGACAGGCTATGCGTTGTCATTATTGCAATCACAAAGAACTTCCTCCTCTGACGTGTCCGAAATGTGCGAGTCGGTATATTCGGTTTTTTGGGCAGGGGACGCAGCGAGTTGAAGAGGAGTTGCAGGGCTTGTTTCCGGAGGCTGCTATCTTGCGCTTGGACTTTGATACCACACGCTCCGGAGAAGCGCATCGCCTGATCCTGGAAAGTTTCCGCCGTCAAGAAACGTCTATCCTGGTAGGAACGCAAATGATGGCCAAAGGACTGGATTTTCCAAATGTCACCTTGGTGGGGGTCATTGCCGCTGATCAAACACTCAATATGCCGGATTTTCGGGCCAGAGAACGGACGTTTCAACTTTTGACTCAGGTTGCTGGTCGAGCGGGTCGGAGCGCTAAACCGGGTGAGGTTGTAATTCAGACTTATTCTCCGACAAATGGCGCCATTGTGCGAGCTGCTCAGCATGATTTCCAAGGGTTTTTCTGGGAAGAAATAGGCTATCGGAAGGAACGAAAATATCCGCCGTATACCCATATCGTTCGAGTTCTGTTACTTCATGAAAAAGAGGATCGGGTTATAAAAGGGGCTAATGATTTGGGGGTTTGTCTGAAGCAGGGAATGCAAGATCCTAAATTTGGAAATAATGAATTAGATATTCTGGGGCCGGCACCGGCTGTATTAACCAGACTAAAGAATCAATGGCGCTGGCAAATAGCTGTCAAAGGGAGGCGTTTGGATCTGCTCAGGGCGTTCTTACATCAAGGGGTGCAACGTTTTAGCCAAGGTCCAGCCAGTAGTGGGGTGATCTTGAACATCGAAGTTGATCCACTTTCAGGCTAGAAGACACGCGCTCCTCGACTTAGGGGCTTGTCATAGGATACAATAAATGCGAGGTGCGAGGCGCGAAACTGGAACCTTGGACTTCGAATACAAGTTCGAGCCTCGCGCTTCGAGCATCGACGTAGAAGGGAGTAAAAAGGCAATGGCTGTATATAAGATTGTAGAAATTGGTGCAGAGATATTACGTGAAAAGGCAAGAGAAGTTAAAGAGGTTAATCCGTCCATAATAAAACTCCTGGATAACTTGATTGATACACTGCAAGCCGCCGATGGGGTGGGGTTAGCGGCCCCTCAAATCGGGGTTTCCAAGCGGGTCATCATTGTAAAAGTGGATGACGAGTTGGTGGAACTCATTAATCCTGTCATTTTGGAAAAAGAAGGAGAGCAAACGGATGAAGAAGGGTGCCTAAGCATTCCAAATGTGACGGGAGACGTACAAAGGGCTCTTAAAATACGTGTTCAGGGTCTAAATCGTCAAGGTGAATTGTTGGAAATTCAGGCGGAGCGTTTGTTAGCTCGCGCGTTGCAACATGAGATTGATCATTTAGAGGGGATACTGTTTATCGATGTTTCAAAAAAAACATATCGAAACTAGTCGGAGCGCTGTTCTGCACGCGTCTGCGAGTTACGCCGCTGACAAGCTGGACGGTTCGCGAGCACGCCAAACCTCTGGGCAGAATGAATGTTCGCCGCTCCTTGCCATCCTTGGCACCGCGGCATCAGTCCATCTCGACACCTTGCCATCCATGGCGGTGTTCTAACCTCGAACATCCTTGTTCGAGTCATGGACAAGTCCCAATGGCGCGCCGACGGGGCGCGAACCGTCGGCGCTCGTCTGGACTGCGGCTCCACTGACTCATCCGCTTAGCAGAAAAGCGCCCCTCGGGCTTGGTTTACGGGGGAACGGACACAGTGGCTTACCAGGAAGCGGATTTCGAACCACGAACCTCGAACGTCGAACTTCGAGTAGGGGGGATTAAGTATGCGATTAGTTTTTATGGGCACACCTGATTTTGCCGTACCTTCTCTTCGGGCTCTGGTTAAGGGCGGACATGATGTTGTTAGTGTCTTTACCCAACCTGATCGGCCGGCCGGTCGAGGGAAAAAACTAAAACCCAGTCCTGTTAAAGTTGCGGCAAAAGAACTAGGCTTATTAGTTTTTCAACCTGAAAAGATAAAAACACCTGAAGTGATTCACCAGTTACGGGCCTTAGCCCCGGATAGCATTATTGTTGTTGCTTACGGACAAATCTTATCAAGAGAAATTTTACAGTTGCCTGCCAAAGGGTGTATAAATGTTCACGCTTCGTTGCTCCCTGCCTACCGTGGGGCGGCGCCAATTCATTGGGCTGTCATGAGGGGGGAAACCCGTACCGGAGTGACCACCATGTTGATGGATGAAGGTTTGGATACAGGAGGCATGTTCCTGAAACGAGAAGCGCTAATTTCAGATGAAGCAACAACGGGGGAGATTCATGATCAGTTAGCTGTTCTGGGAGGAGAACTCCTCCTGGACACCTTATATGAGCTGGAAATGGGGAGATTAATTGCAACACCACAAACTGGTAAATCAAATTATGCGCCTCTACTGAAACGTGAACATGAATGCATAGATTGGTCACGTAGGGCGGCTGAACTGTACCATCAGATTAGAGGATTAAACCCTTGGCCGGGAGCGTTTGCGACCTTTCGGGGAGAAAACCTTAAGATCTGGCGAAGCACTTTACAAACGACAGAAAAGTGTTCAGAGACCGAAGGTCGAAAGCTCGAGCCGCGAACCTCGAGCCGCGAACCTCGAATTGAACCAGGCCAAATTATCCAGGTTCTTGGGGAGGGGCTGCTGGTTCAGACTGGGGATGGAGTCCTTCAGATTCTTGAGGTTCAACCGGCAGGGAAGCGCGCCATGTCAGCCAAGGATTTCTTCAACGGCCGACATGGCCAGTTAGGAGAAAAATTCGGGTAAACGCGAGGCGCGAGGCGCGAGGCACGAGGCGCGACGCATGAGGCACGAGGCGAATAAAGTTCGCAGAACGAATATAATTCGTACTTCGATTCGCAGAATCGAATTCACAAATCGGACATCGAGCATCGAACATCGAGCCTCGCCGTGATTCGTAGAATCGAATTCACAATTCGGACATCGAGCATCGAACCTCGTGCATCGAATTAAAGGAGGAAAAATTATGTTTTTCTGGGACCCCACAATGGTTCTCTTAATTCCGGCAATATTGTTATCTTTGTACGCTCAATTTAAAATCTCCTCTTCTTATAAACATTACTCTGAAATCCGTTCACAATCTGGGCTTACAGGGGCACAGGCTGCGCGGGCGATCTTGAATAGTAACGGGCTATACGATGTACCTGTGGAACCGATTCGAGGACGGCTTTCCGACCATTACGATCCGCGTACCAGGGTTATTAACCTCAGTGAAGACGTCTATCATGGCGGCTCACTTTCTTCCGTGGCAGTAGCTGCCCATGAAACGGGGCATGCCCTCCAACATGCTTTTGGATACTTTCCAATGACACTTAGGTCGTCCTTTGTTCCTATCGCTAACCTCGGCAGTGGGGCTGGCCCGATTTTGATCATGGTGGGTCTTTTCATGCCGAGTTTTGGCTGGCTCCTTCAGTTAGGGATTTTAGCTTTTTCGTTTGCTGTTCTTTTCCAGATCATTACCCTTCCGGTGGAATACAATGCAAGTCATAGGGCATTGGTTCAGTTACAAGAGGGGAATATGCTGGGGAGTGAGGAAATTCGAGGGGCACGTTCTGTGCTGAACGCGGCGGCTTTAACCTATGTGGCGGCGGCTTTAGCGGCCGTACTTCAGTTACTGCGGCTTATCCTGATTTCACGGGGAAGAAGCGATGATTAAAGAGACAGCCCGAGGGATGGCGGTCCAGATGATGACGCGCGTCGAGACACAAGGTGCTTACGCTAATCTCTTGCTCCAGAAAAATATTACCAGATTAACGGATTCCAGAGATCGCCAATTTGTGACATTATTGGTGAATGGTACGCTCAAACACCGGCT
>JBAQLX010000128.1:0-2051 GCA_049302315.1 Desulfosporosinus sp. | reverse complement strand
GTGGGTAATTATGAGGCCATCTTCCTCCAATTTCGCCAGAGCCCTTTGCATGGTGTTGGGATTGACTGCGGCTTCTTGAGCCATATCCCGTCCCGAAGGTAGTTTAGACCCCAGAGGATAAACACCGGAAAATATCATCAGCTCAATTTGTTCAATCAGTTGGGTGTAAATAGGTCTGTCAGGTTTTAACTCCCATGGCATTTGTATCACCCCTTGTATTATTGTATTAAGTACTTAATATAATAATACATATTTTATAGTCTTTGTCAAGCAAATTAACCACGTTAAGGAGCGAACTCTAAGGAGAATGTTGATTGGGTGCGGCTACGTGATTTGGTGGGCGGATTGGGTTTGTAGAATTAAGATTAACCTTTGTCGGTTCTGGCCCCAATGTAAAAAAGTCTAGGTATTTAACCTAGGCAAAAAACCATTAAGCTGCTGCAGGAGAGGCGATTCTTGTTACCAACCATGAAAAAATCAATTGCAATAAAAACCCTACTATTCCTAGTAATCCTAGTAATCCTAATAGCCCTAATAACCCCACGAGCCAAATAGGCATTCCTGTGTGCACCTCCTCAATTGAGAATCCCATAAGACTGAGAAGGCTCTTGATGTATACTTTTCAGCATGTCCATTGAATGTTCATGGTTCAATGAAGTGAAAGAAAAGGCGTAATGGATTATGCCACAAAGTGCATTCAACGTAATTACTGATGAAGCAAGAGCTTGCCGACCGTGACGCTCGTCTCGAAGAGATGGAAGCGAAACTTCGTAATCTCCAAGGTGATCTCTTCGCCCCTTCGTCAGAACGAATTCATCTTGCAACCAAAGGTGGTATCGTGGTTGAGGAGGATAATCAAGACTCTGAAATCACTCATCAGGACGATGGTTTAGGGAAACGGGGAGCACAATACGGTCATACTGGTCGAGGTCGGAAGATTCCCGATTCTTTGCCGATCGTTGAGGTGATCCATGAGATCCCTTTGAAACAAAAGGTCTGCCTCCATTGTGGGAAGTCTTACCGCGATCTTAATCTGACCGAAGATTCTATGGAAATCGATTATGAAGTGAAGGTCATCGTCAAAAAACATCGACGTAGGAAAGCTGCTAAAACTTGCGCTTGCCTTGTTCCTGCAATCATGACCGCTACCAAATCACCCCAGATCATTCCTAAGGGCAAATTCAGTACGGCCTTTTTGGGTTTAATAATGGTTCAAAAGTACTTCTTCCAAATTCCTCTGAATCGCCAGATTCTACAGTGGGCCATGGAAGGGTTAGATGTTAACGCTGGTACCATCATCGGCTCCTCCAAAACCATCCCGGGTTTCATCACTCCCTTGTACAATTTACTTATGACTGTGAGTCGCGCTCAAATGCACTGGCATGTGGATGAGACACGTTGGTTGGTGTTTGTAGAAACGCCCGGAAAAACGAGTTCTCGTTGGTGGTTATGGGTGTTCGCTTCCAGGCAAGCTACGGTGTTTGTGCTGGATCCTTCTCGCTCCAGTCGAGTGACTAAACGCCATTTTGGCCAAGATGCCCAAGGCGTTATTAATGTGGATTGTTACAGCGCCTATAAGGTTTTAGAAGGCCAGCTTCAGCGTCAACTTTGTTGGTATCATGTTCGACGGGACTTTATCAGAGCCAAGGAAGGTAATTATGCCCTTACAGATTGGGCGGATGATTGGATCTCTGAGATCCATTGGCTCGACACTCTCAACGATGACCGGCCTACTGTAAACGAATTAATTGCATAGTTTTTCAAAGCGATCAAATAAAATATCTTTGAATTTTTCCCTAACCGATTTATCCAAAAAAATTTCATAAATCTTAAATAAAACCTTTCCATTGGTCGAAAGAACCAGGATTGAACTCCTGGCAGCTGAAATATTTCCAATTTGCTTAAAAGGAACTTCTTTCGAGCCGAACCAGCCTTTTCTGCTTAAGCTATCCTTGGTTATAATATATCTTTTGGTGACTGCGGGAAAATAGAATGTTACAAAATCCATCAGAGCAACCAAGACAAAAATATCTAAAACCCTGACCCAGGAC
>JBAQLX010000127.1:0-1657 GCA_049302315.1 Desulfosporosinus sp. | reverse complement strand
CCCATACTCACATTCAAACTGCCGATGCTCGCCTGCTTAATCAGGGGACGGCTTATATTACCGATGTAGGTATGACAGGACCACGGGACTCAGTCTTGGGAGTAAAAAAAGAAATTATTATTAATCGTTTTTTGACCCAACTTCCGGCAAAATTCGAGGTGGCGGGTGGCGCCATACAGATTAATGCAGTGATCTTAGACATCGATGAAAAATCTGGAAAAACCCGTCGGATAGAAACGATTCAAAAGTTTGCAGAGGCTTGATTCGAGGCGCGATGTGCGATGCACGAATAATTGTGACGATAATTGGGCTCGAATTCCGCTGTTGCTTAATGTATGGAAAGAAATGTGAAAAGTATTTGCAGTAATAGAGGATTTTGTCTGTTCGCTCTCGAATACATAACTCAAAGTTGTGGTAATACTTGTAAACGAAATTCGAGCAGGAGGATGTATCTATGGAGGTATTAAAAGTCTCAGCCAAGTCTAGTCCGAATGCAGTTGCAGGAGCTCTTGCAGGAGTTCTGCGCGAGAGAGGAGGCGCAGAATTACAAGCTATTGGAGCGGGGGCTCTCAATCAGGCAATAAAAGCAGTAGCAATTGCGCGTGGTTTTGTGGCGCCGAGCGGAGTTGATCTAATCTGTATTCCAGCCTTTACAGACGTCATAATTGACGGGGAAGAGAGAACTGCTATTAAGTTAATTGTTCAACCACGTTAAGCATCGTCTTCGAAGCGCCTGTTTGCTTTATTCAATAGCGGACAGGTGTTTATTATGCTGAAATTTAGTTGAAAAAATATTAACGAAAGGAGAGAAGAAGTATGAAAAATTCCTATGTAGTGGACGGACATTGTGATAGTTTAATTAATTTTGTAAATAACGCCAGGACACTTAAGGATCCATCAGCAGGAGGGCATTGGGATATCCAAAGAGCCAGGCGTGCCGGAGTAGCGCTTCAATTTTTAGCGGCCTTTATTGAGACGAAGTATAAACCGCATAGGTCTTTGCAGCGCGGGTTACAACTAATAGAAGGAGCACATCGATTTATTGCGGATAATTCGGACCAAGTTAACCTTGTTCAGGGAAAAATTGACCTTGAGCAGATACCTGACCCTACTCGTCTAGGCATCCTGCTGAGCGTAGAGGGTGGTGAAAGTCTGGGAGAAGATCTCTTTATGCTGGATATTATTTTCAAGCTTGGGGTTAGAGCTTTAGGCTTAACCTGGAATCAACGTAATGCTTTGGCTGCTGGGGTTGGGGAAGCGGATACTCGGCTTAAATTATCGAATTTTGGTCAGGAAGTTGTGCAGCGCATGAATAAACTCGGGATGGTTGTCGATGTTTCTCACCTTAATGAAGCGGGATTTTGGCATGTCTTGGAGGTTTCCGAGGATCCCATTGCAGCAACGCACTCCTGTGCGCACGCTCTTTGTGCTCATCCTCGAAATCTATCGGATCAACAACTCCGTGCTTTGGGAAGACATAAAGGCGTAGTTGGGGTGAACTTCAATCCCTATTTTTTAAAAGAGACGGGCGTTGCTACTCGAGACGATGTGGTGCGCCATATTTGCCATATTGCAGAGGTCGCTGGGGTAGAAACGGTCGGATTAGGCTCGGATTTTGACGGAATCGAGGAAACGCCGGAAGGACTTGGGCATGTTG
>JBAQLX010000126.1:0-2906 GCA_049302315.1 Desulfosporosinus sp. | reverse complement strand
TTACTGGACCCCTTTTGCGGGACCGGAACAATTCCCATCGAAGCGGCATTTATGGCCCAAAACCGGGCGCCGGGCCTGAAGCGTAGTTTTGCAGCAGAGAAATGGCCCAGAATTCCCAAAGCACTCTGGCAAGAAGCTTGGCAGGAAGCACTCGATCTTTGGAATCGCCACGTACCATTACATATCTACGGTTCAGATATCGATCCTAAGGCTTTGGTCTTGGCCCGCACACACGCCCTTGAGGCAGGGGTAGCAGATGTAATCCACTTTCAGCGATTACCGGTGGCCGAAGTGCGGTCCAGATTTAAATACGGACATCTGATTGCCAACCCACCTTATGGACAACGACTTGGGGATGCCACAGAGATTGAAGGTCTCTATCTTGAACTGGGAGAAACGTTTAAACGTTTGCAAAACTGGTCCCTTCATATGTTAACCACTCATCAATTTCCAGAACGATTCATCGGACGGCGTTGGGACAAAAGCCGAAAGCTTTATAACGGACGAATGGAATGCCATTATTTCCAGTTCTTCGGCCCACGTCCCCCCAGGGAATCGTACCAAAACGCTATTGATCAAGGCTAATATGCAACTCATTTAAGGAAAATAGTATTATATTCCTTTTTTATAGGTATTTGGCATGATATAATGGGCAAGGGGGTAAGGTCTATGCGAAAGGTGCCCGTTGAATTGCAATCTTGGAAAGAATTTTTTCAGTCCCGCGTTGAAATTGCTGCTGTTTATTTATTTGGATCCTTCGGGACTGAGTATGAACAACCACAGAGTGACATTGATTTGGGAATAGTTTTCACTCGTTCAGTTACGCTAGCGGAAGAATTGGAGTTAGATGCCGCCCTTAGCCTGCATGTTAATCATGACCGGATAGATTTGGTTAATCTGAATCGCGCTCCTGTCGCTTTACAGTTTCGCGCTCTTCGGGAAGGTATGCTGGTCTACGAAGGAGACTACATTAAACATAGTGATTTTATCGAACACGTTATCAAGATCTATCCGGACTATGCTATCAAATATGCAATATTCGCTCATGATTACGAGTTGGCCCTTAAGGAGGAATACGACGATCATGGTGGATAAGGATATTGTACAGCGAAAGCTGGCATTTATTGATCTTAGGTTACGAAATTTAGAGACCTTAAAACTAATGGAACGTCAGGACTTTTTAGCTAGTTTTCAGGCGGTTGATGCGGCGAAATATAACCTTCAAGTTTGTATTGAGGCTTTAATAGATGTTTCTAATCATGTGGTAGCAAGAGAACGCTGGGGAATACCTGATACGTCTGCAGAAGCGGTAAAGCTAGTAATCAAACATGGGGTATTGGGTAAGGAAAAAGAACTTTCGCTAGTGCAAATGGTGAAGTTTCGTAACCGGATTGTGCATCTGTACCAAGAGGTTGATGACTCTGAGATTTATCGAATTTTGCAGGAAAATCTTGATGATATAAAGGGCTTTATCCAAGCAGTGGTAAGCAAATACTTTTAACCACATGCGGCACTGGGCTTATTCGTACCTTTGTAGAATTATATTGCATATATTAATACTCCAGATGGTGAGTTCACCGGCTCACTTAGTTACAAAGAGTGAAAGGGGAGTCCTTTGTCAAAACGAAGGTCTCCCCTGATTTTACTAATATTTGTAACTATAGCAGGAATATTAAGGTAACATATTGAATTCTAGGTAAAAGCAATGTAAAGCCAATCACTTAACCATAAAAACAGCCTTGCTTTGATCTTCATGTGGGATTGTAGGGGGAATGGCTAAGTAGCTATTTTGTCTATTAAGGGAAGTTGAAAATTAGCTGCTTTAGAAAGGAATGTCGGCGAAAACAAGGAATTAGGGATTTGGACAACTTGATATAGTGGGCTCCCGACCCAAGGAGCAAAAAAAGGAAAATTGTTCATTGTGGTAAATGGATCTAGACGTGCTCTAAAAGGTTTTTATACGAACTAGTTCGTATAAAGTCCATTCAGAATACAATTAACGAAATTCGCTAAATATCCGTTAACTGAAATCGAACGCAATTGAAGCGCATCCATGCGCTTCCGAAGAAAGGAAACGTTCCGAAGGCATCCATTTTTATAAGCATAATTTTAACTGTTATGGTAAGATAAGATATAAACCCGAATGGAGAGTGATTAATCATGGTTTATAAAGTAACTGTCATTGTTCAGCAGGATGATGATTGGTATGTTGCAAAATGTTTAGAAAACAGTGTAGCTTCTCAAGGAAAGACGGTTGAAGAAGCAATCACTAATCTTAAGGAAGCGCTTGAACTTTATTATGAGGATATACAATTAGATATTGTGGAACCAAGACAGACATTTGTTACAACACTGGAGGTATCCGTTTAATGGGTTCAAAGTATCCTGTGTTAAAACCAAATGAAATTATTGCGATTTTGAATGGTTTTGGTTTCAGAGTTATTTCTCAGAAGGGGAGTCACATAAAGCTTCGCAAAGATGGATTAATTATTAAAACGGTTATCGTTCCTAATCACTATGAGGTTGCAAAGGGAACTTTGCAAAGCATACTCGAACAAGCGGGAATAACACTTGAAGAATTCTTGTCTAAGTTATAATTTAAGGGCCGCCATCCTTGGCGGCTCTGAATTTGGGGGCGTCCGACATCAGTTAACTTCTAGAGATTCATGAGGGTCATAGATAGAGAAAAAGCCATTGATAAAATCAATAGCTTGAAGGAACATAATAATTCGGTTCAGAGTACTGAACCTCATGAATCTCATGTTGTACTGAGCCGGCTGCCGAGCGATAGTCGGTCTATGGGAATTCAATCTTTTCTATCCGGGTATGAATTTTCCTGGTAAGGTTGTTAAGCGAGATTTTATCTCTTCTTCATCAAGAATAGCAAGCAAAACCCCTAAAAATGG
>JBAQLX010000125.1:0-4640 GCA_049302315.1 Desulfosporosinus sp. | reverse complement strand
AGTGGGAGAGGTACACCTTATTCTGCTTCGGTGGGGGTAGACTCCCCCACCGAAGACTCGATGTTCAACTTTAGTTGAACGAGTTCACTTAGTGCGTTACTCCATTTTCATTCCCCATTGTGCCGCCAGTATGATGGTTGATAAGTTGTGGACCCCAGGGATTCTTTTAAACTGTTAGAATTGTGTTGGGTCCTTATGTAAAAACTCTCAATACTAGCTAAGTAATACTCTTCGTAATTTACTGGAATGAATAATCCTTCTAATTTCTATTACGCTATCAAGTACCTTATAGAACACAAGGTACTTATCTACAACTAAAACCCTATAGCCCGCTTCAACTAACTTATTGTCGTCAGGTTCACGTCCCATATATGGAAAAGAAGAGAGCTGTGAAAGTGACCTATGAATATGATCTATAATTCTTGCAGCAGCGGAAGGGTTTTCTTGGAGAATATATTCTCCAATATCAGCAAGGTCCTCTTCCGCTGCTTTAACAAGTTCAACTTTATAAAGTTCGCTCATGAATCATTTCCTTCATCTTGTTCATAGCATCATCAAGCGAAGTCCGAGGAGCACCTGATGCGCTTTGAGCTTCAGCAACGCTAAGTTTTTCGTATAAATCAACTAAAAGCCGCTTTCTTTCTTCAGTGCTTATATCTTCCACATCTAATTCGTCGCTGTTATCGATTAATATACGAATACGTTTCTCGTCTGAAACATTGGATACTTCTGTGAATATAGGTTTGAATACCGCCATGATTCTCACCTCCACGCTTGATACTTCTACTATATCATATAAAGCATAATTCTAAAACGTTGGTTACAAGGCTCATTCTCAAAGACGATGGAAAAGGGCTGAACAACCACTCTGGGTCCTGTATATCATGCCTATAATGTCCTAAAAATGAGTGACCTTGCCGAATGATATCATCTTATTTGAGAAAGAGCCATGTATTGTAGCATATCGGTCTGAAGACTTCCAGCACATCCTATATATTTCCACACATTAGCGTTTGTTGCTTAGAAATCCCTAATTACTGGCACAAGGCTATTTGCTGAAATATTATTCTCCATCCGCTGTTACTCCTTGTTATCAATATCGTCAAATACCTTTTTCCAGAAGTCATCTCCAAGCCCTTTATCGTTCGCCTTTCTAAGGGCGGCACGAACATGAGGAATATTTTCGTCCATGATATAACCTGGAAGGTCAGGGGCTGCTTCGTCTCGCTCCCGCCCGGCTAAATCAAACATCTCAGCTTTTTCATCGGTGGTTAAATCTAATTTTCTTGCAATTATTTCCAGTATTTTTATATCCGGCGGATTGCGTCTACCTTTTATAATATCTGACAAGTATGTTACAGACATATTGCCCATTGCTTTTGCGAGGTCTCGAAGCAAGATATCAGAACCGCCGTCTCCATGGCCTTTCCTTTTCTCGTTTATGAACGCTCCAAATTCACCTGCCATTGTATAGTCCTCCTTTGCGATAGCGATTAATAGCATCTGGTCATTAAGCTATTCAGCCATTACGCTTATCTGAGTATTATTGTACTATGGAAAATTGTGTTTGTCAATAGGGTGCGAACAAAAAATAAAAGCCACATGAAATTTAATTCAACGTGACTTTATCTAATATGACCTAATCAAGTAGCCGGGCTCAGATATACAAAAGACTGTGGTGCGAAAGTCAGTCCAAAATCTGATAATAACTTTGGCTTTGAATATTTTTTTATTTTTCCAAGCCTGTAAGCTATGGCTTTTTCTTTACCTTCATAGTATCTCCCATAAAAATCATACGAAATACCCGCAAATTCACTGGTCAGTTTCCAAACAGCTTGCACATCATCTTCAATAATTTCGGAAACTTCAGCTTCGGCAACCACCTGCATAACTGGCGAGGTCGCATAAATAATTATTTTATCGACATTAGCCTTGCAGCGAACCTTTCTGAATTCAAATCGTTTTGTCCCAAGCAGTATGTTTTCCACGTGCTCTGGATTAATCGATAATAATATTTGACACATCGACAGCACCTTCCTTAAGAATATTTTTAAAACTGTCAGGTGATATTTGGACGTTTGCGGGATACTCATTCGGTCCCGACCAATAGCCGTTATCACTCAACTATACATTGTTGAGATTGTGGCCAACTCCAAAATATCCATAATACAACATTTCGATAACGACGAGATTTCTGTCATTTTGATATTTAGCCTGCAGCTCACTCTGGTCATACACGGATTTATTTCCAATTCGGTTACACAGTTCCGCAAATGTCATAAAGCATCGATTGTTAGTCTTTACCATAATGACATCGGTAACCACGCAAAAAGATGTAATGCATGATTTATAACGTGGCTTTTGACCATCTTGTTTTGTGTGACGGCGATATATAAAGATAGGTTCTCCGACCCTATAATGGGGTTTTGAATACTGGGAGCCAACATAGATTTTGCTGATTCCGTTTGCAACGGATAGAGCAACCTTCTCTTGAAGCGTTCTGCTTAACTCCGAATAAGGAAACAATGTATCGTGATAAACGTCGTTCACAATAAGATCTCCGGCTTTTTCGAATTGAGGGTTTACGAAAGGAAACGCCTTATATGGATCTCTATAATCGATATTCAAGCGGCTCTTCAGATAGACACATTCGCCGTTAGATTTATGACCAGCGAGACCGAAACCGAAACGTTCGAGCTGCCCAATCAACAGATCCTGTTTTTCAAATATCGTAACATAGATATCCTGTGCTTTGGATTTTTGCCATTTCCATAATGCCAATCCAATAGCTCCTTCGCCGAGTCGCTGCCCCCGATATCTGTCCGCGAGCTTTAATGTGCTAATTTTTGTCCTTGGTGCCGCAAGAAGATTACCCTCAACAAGTTCAATGACTTCGCTTTCATCCTTTAAGCACACAAAGGCCCCCAGCCCTTCTTCATCATCGAACACTAATGCCGTGGAGCCCGCAGCGGCCTTTTTAGCAAACCATTTTTCAAAGCCGATATTATCCGCGTCCTCGGGATAATCGGATTTCAACGAATCAAAGAAAGCATCGTTAATATTGACATCTGAAAATTTCTTCAGCTCAAATTTCCCCGCCATTTTCAATCCTCCTCATCGTTGTTTCAACAAACAAAATCGCTTGATCTAATCCGTCTATACCCGGTGAAATGTGAATAGGGATGTTCAGTAATGTGCCAATCTCTGAAGCATACCGAAATTCCTCGGCTTGAAACAGGCGTATATTCTCGATGCTATTATGCATGCGGTCTCGTTCCGCACGGCGCTCTGCGATTATTTCTGCCTTCTCGGTTAACAGCAGTATAGCATCTATCTTCAGCTTGGTAAATGTATTTAGGGAGATGCGTTGCACGGCACCGCTGGCATCGAGCAAACACAGATGACCGTCCAATATATATTGGCGGGACACGGAGTTCAATTCATCGATTGCCTCAAGTAGATACTGCTGGTTATCGTCGATATCGGGTATCAACTTGTCGCTGGAAAAGGCCATATGCTTTCTCTCAGCAATCATGGAGCTTGCTGAATATGTATCAAAGTTGAGACGGTCTTTAACTTCTTGGCAAAAATAAGACTTCCCGACACCATGTATTCCACATATAAACAGCATACAGCTTTCCTCCTCGATTCAGTTTCAATTATTATACACCTTTCCCTGCGATAAATCAAGAGATATAGCTAATTAATGTTGAGTTCTATTGATTTATTCTTTTCACTATGATATAATAAATTTCAAGTTGCAGAGATTGACCGAAAATGAGGTGCTTATGATGGCAATCAGCTATAAAAAACTTTGGAAACTATTGATAGACAAAGACATGAAAAAAAAAGACCTTCAGAAGCGGTCTGGGGTCAGTTCAGGCTCTATTACTAAGCTGGGCAAGAATGAAAACGTCAATACGGAAATATTAGAAAAAATATGTAAATCGCTTGACTGTGATATTGCGGACATCATGGAGATAACAGATGACGAAAAATGACAAAGGACCGAGGACAAACATATGAATAAGAACACCCCATACCAAGCTCGGTATTTTGCCGAACAAATATTACTAAAGCGTCCTCAGTCAAGCATTGAAGGACTTGCATCTTCCATGTCAGGTGTTAAGGTAGATCTTAATCCCCATCAGGTAGATGCAGCTTTGTTTGCCATGAAATCGCCGCTCTCCAATGGTGCGCTTCTTGCCGATGAAGTCGGACTTGGGAAGACTATTGAAGCCGGTCTTGTTCTCGCACAATGCTGGTCAGAACGAAAGCGGCATATTTTGCTAATCGTCCCGGCATCACTCCGAACACAGTGGCGTTCGGAACTCAGCGAAAAATTCTACATAGACTCATGCCTGATTGAGTCAGCCAGCTTTAACAAAGCAAAAAAGGATGGCAACCCAAACCCGTTTGACGTAAGAGATCAAGTAGTTATCTGCTCCTATAATTTCGCATCCCGTAAAGACTTAGAGATTTCGGCAACCCCCTGGGACTTGGTTATCATAGATGAAGCGGGAGAGTAGCCCGGGGGAATCACACCGCCCAGGCCCTCGCAGAACCGGACTTGAACCTCTCAGCTCATCACGGCTCCCATCATCCAGCCGTTGGCTTGATTCCCATCTTCCAATGGACGA
>JBAQLX010000124.1:0-19834 GCA_049302315.1 Desulfosporosinus sp. | reverse complement strand
TATCGCGTTATTGAAAAATACAGTCATTTACGCATAATGCGAATAATTATGGCTATTCAAAATGAAGATCCTTCTGATGATGGGTTAGTAGCTTAGACATCAGATCGAAAACTTTTGACTGTCAAGTATTGGCGATTATGGCCCTTGTCGGTGCTTTCGTTCTCCTGTGGAATAAAAGCGAAGGGTTCCGGAATTTCTGGATTGGCCTGTGGGATGGAATAAAAGCAATAGCCGCAGCGGTAGCAAATTGGTTCTCTAATGCGTGGGATGCGTCAATAAATGCCGTTATAAGTGTTTTTCAGGGGTTTTATAATACCGTTATGTCAATTATGCAGCCAATTTTAAACATAATTGATAAGGTGAAAAATGGTGTTTCAAGTGCAATAGACAAGGTTAAAGGATGGTTCGGAATAGAAGGTAAAAGCAGTATTCCGGAGGCAGCCGCTCAGCTTTCCAAAGGTGCAACGGCAGCCACTACAAACTATGCAGCGGGCGGAGTCTCTAACCGCAGCCTAAGCCAGACAAACAATATAACGAATAACTTTAGCGGGGGCGATGCAACAGCCCAAAAGGCAGGAGCTAAGGCCATGAGCAAGTCCGCTAATGATGCCACTGGATACTTGGCCCGAGGGTTAGCATATGCAAGATAAAAGTAGTAATGTCACACCATAAAAAAGGGAGGATAAAAAATCATGAACGAAAAAACAGCCAAAACTTTTAAAGCAGCCTTTGCCGCTCTTCATGCGATGGAAGACGCAAAGGACATTCAATGGATTATGTCGGGGTTCGACCGGGCATTTCTTGAACTGGATATTTCCGAAGAAGCCGAGGACAAAGAAAAGATGCTAACATTATTCAACAATTCTTTTAATGATGCCATGGGCAGGGTTGGCAAAGAGGAAATGAAAAAGGCACTCCAAAAGGAAGAATTGTCAAAGTTTTATAGGGAATAAACGGCAGACGAAAAGCAGGAGCCCTTCCGGCTCCTGCTCTGTGTTCAGTGGTTTAAGTATGGGGATTTATTCCATTATAACGCAGGGTGGGAGGTGGTTCAAGTGTCAAATGAAGAATTGGTTCTTCTTATCCAGCAGGGAGGGAAAGAACACACGGCACAGTTATGGTTCCAAGTTGAACGTTTTATTTTCATGAAGGCGGGACAATACGAAAGACATTTATCGGGATGCGCTGCCGATGCGGAAGACCTCAGGCAATCCGGATATTTTGCAATGATGGAGGCCGTCAAATATTACCGACCTGAAAAGGGATACAAATTCATTACATATCTGGATTTAACATTAAGAAAGGCATTTAGACAGGTTGCGGGAATACGGAGCAGCCGCAGAGATGCGACACATTCAGCGGTTAGCCTAGACGCTCCCATATCAAGCAATGAGGACGCTGGACCGCTTTCTGATCTGGTTACAGATGATGCAGCGCAAGCTCCATTTATCCAGGCCGAGCAGCGCGATTTTATAACCTATGTGCGGCAGCTTATATCATACTCAATGGAAAGGCTGAGCGATAGAGAACAACAGTTACTCCGCCTTGTATATCTCAGAGGGCAGACGCTAACAGAGGCGGCGGAATTGGCGGGTTATTCGTCGGCAAAGACAGCAAGCAACGCCTGTTATAATGTCCTGGTCAAGCTCAGACATAGCAGTACGGCGCGTGAACTGAAATCCGCTTTGGTTGAGTTGGGAGAGTATGCCATAATAGCCGAGGCCGCAAAAAATACCAGTCTTGGTAGCTTTAGGAGAACCAGAACCAGCGCGCCAGAAGGAACGGCCATAATGCATACATGTTACGAAGAAAAGTCCTTCGGTAATATGTCAATACAGCGACTTAAGAACATCAAGCAACGTTTATTTACGTATCAATGATGTTTTATACTTATACGAGAATACGGGCCGTCCATGGCCCTTTTTTCGTTTTTACGCTATTGACATTCCCTATTTAATAGGGTTAAAATAATTATAGAATCAAATAACGGATTGGAGGAAGCACTAATGCCTGTATTGTCTACGTTCTTCGGTATTATTGTCAGAATGTATAAGGAGAATAGCGGAAGGCACAAGAAACCGCACATCCATGCAGAGTATTCAGGAGATGAAATAGTGCTCTCGCTGGACGGTGAAATCCTTGAGGGCTCGATTCCTGCCAATAAGCTGAAACTGCTTGAAGCCTGGATGGTGATTCACCGCGATGACCTTGAAGCGAACTGGAAACTGCTTTCCAATGGGGAACAGTTCTTTAGAATTGACCCGCTGAGATAAGGGAGGTATTACAATGCTACAACCCAGAATTTTGAAAGTAGAGCCTGTGGAGGCATATAAGCTTAAGCTCAATTATGAGACTGGAGAGGTTAGAATATTTGATGTCTTGCCGTATATTGAAGGAAACTGGTTCGGAGAGTTGAGAAATAAAGATTACTTCCGGACAGTGAGGGTCATTTCTGGTGGATTCGGTATCGAGTGGAACAATGGACAGGACATAGCACCTCACGAGCTCTATGAAATAAGTGACTTGGTGCAGTGATGGAGGTGACCACGTGGGAGAGATATACAAAGGTATTCTGAACGGTTTAAACGAAGCTATTGAACATGCAGAAGGAAAGCGTGAACTTCGAACAAACACGGTTTCCATTGAACCGATACGTGAATATGAAGCGGCAGTAATTAAGAAGATCAGAAACGAGCTTGGAATGACACAAGCTTTCTTTGCCGTTTTCATGGGGGTATCACGGAAGACTGTTGAAGCCTGGGAATCCGGAAGAAATATGCCGGATGGTCCGGCTCGGAGGCTCCTATCCATGATTCAGGCTGACCCGCTTCTTCCGGAACGCTATAACATAGTGATGTTCTCTGATGTCTGATAGTGCCGATATAATTATGTGACGCAAGGCCGGGCTTTCCATCTCCGGTGAGAATTGATTCTCTAATATGACCGTCATCCCCTTTGGAGGTTCACGCCTCTGGAGGGGATTTTCTTGTTTATATCCACTGGTACGCGCAGATGGCGTTTCATTCAAATACAACCGCAAGGAACGTGCAAAAGTCCTTGCTGGTATCATTCTATCTCTTTTTCAGAAAAGCTCTCATATAGCCGTATAAGGCCTTATGCGGAATGTGTGATTAGTCGGGAGGACATTGTAAGGAGGATCCATGATTATCGTCACACGCTACACGGTGGAGTATGACGAAGAACATGGAACTTATAAGGTCCGAAACCTGAATACACCGCTTTGCCCAGACTGCGGCAGGCTGCTTTCCGGTTATGATACACGGGCTCGTCATGTGATCGATAGCTCTGGTACGTCACGTTGGTTTCTGCTGCGCCGCCTGTACTGCAATAGCTGCTGTAAGCTGCACCTCGAACTCCCGGACTTCATGCAGCCGAAAAAGCACTATGATGCCCGGCTGATTGAGGATGTGCTGTCCGGACACTCTGACTCCTGCCCAGCAGACGACTCGACAATCAGACGCTGGCGGTCCAAAAAATACCCACCTGGTTTGCCTTAATGATTCGGGGCCGGGGTGGTATGCTATGCCTGTACTAACGCTTGGGAGGTAATACCATGAATAAATCTTATATTTATGTAACTCTGGCCGTGGCTGTTCTTACTGCGCTTCTCGTTATTACTGGTGTGTTGGTGGGCTCAAGGATTATAGGCGGTTCTGGTAGTTCTGCTGAAACCGTTCAGACCGTCAACAATACAGTCGGAAAACCTGTTGCTGGTGGCTCTGATGACTCGATCGCGATTCCTGGTTTCGAAAAAATAGCCATGAAGGCTGGACAAGCAAAGCAGGCCGTAAATTTCTATAATCCTGAGAAAAATTCCTGCTATTTTCGGATTTCTCTCGTCCTGGCAGATGGAACAGAGCTTTTCCGCTCCGGCATGATTAAACCCGGTCAGACAATTGGCACGATTGATATTTCCCGCTCGCTGGAGGTGGGCACCTATGAGGATGCCGTCCTCCAGTACGACTGCTACACCATTGAGGGCTTGCAGCCGCTGAACGGCTCCAAGACTGTTTTAAATCTGGAGGTGATACCTTGAATAAAAGATTTTTCTTTCTGCTGTTGACCGCCGTCATGCTCTGCGGTATGATGCCTGCTACGGCTTTTGCTGCGGATGAGACAAGCGGACAGACAACCATTACTTATACTGTCAGTGCCAACTATGAGATTAATATCCCGGCTTCGATAAACCTGAACGAGGATCCATATCTTAAAATAACGGCCTCAAATATGAACACGAACTATGGGCAGCGAGTTTCCGTGTTGATTGATGGATCCAGAACATACGAGAACGGCGGAAACTTCTACTTATACAAGAACAAAGGAACAGCAAGTGAGGCAAAAATTGCCTGCAATCTCCGCGCACCAATGTCTATTGTGAACGGCCTCGACTATGAGGTTGCACGCTTTGACGATGGCAGCACGTCGAATCCTGTGGATCCGTTGATGTTAGAACCAGCTGCTGGCAGTAGTACTGCCCCCGGTACTTATACTGGCACGATTTATTTTAAAATAACAATGACATAAAGCTCAGACTCTTCCAAGCGTTGGTACGCATTTTGGCTCCGGTTCTTCCGGGGCTTTTTCCATGTTGAAGCCTTTGCTTAGATCTATGCATTCATGAATAGAGCCGGAAAAGGGAAGGATAAAATATATTAGGCAAGCTAAAGGATATATAGTTTAAATCACTATACAGCCTCATGCACGGTTCTCATAGCTCTTTTAATATAAACACTAAGCTACAAAGGAGAGGCTGTTCAGGGCAAAACCAGCGGTTGAAAAAGACCACTGGTTCTGGTATAACATATTACTTGTAGAAGTAAAGAATAGGCACCCCTCCTGCTTCCCGTGAGCATGGGGGATGCCATGCTCATAGTTTAATAGATTTTTTTGAAAGATAGAACAGGCTTAAAGCCCTTGTGCTATGAACGATAGGGGTTTTAAGGGCAGGGGGTCCATATCTTGACAATATATCAATATTTCAATAAAATTTGAGTATAATAAAATGGAGGTGAATGAAATGCCAACCATTAGACCAAGTTCAGAGCTTCGAAACAGCTATAATGAGATTTCAGAGTTCTGTCATAAATATGGTGAGCCCGTTTATATCACGAAAAATGGAGTGGGTGACCTCGCTGTTATGAGCATTGAAACCTACGAAAGGCTTGTTGGAAAATTCGAGTTGTATGCCAAGCTTGAAAAGGGATTGGATGACATTGAACATGGCCGCGTGAAACCTGCGCGGGAAGTGTATGCAAGGATAGAAAGCAGGTTGAACAAATGAAGGGATATGCCCTGGTTATCACAGAAGCTGCTGAGGCGGATCTCGATGGAATTGCAGACTATATTTCATATGAGCTAAAAGAGCCAATTGCGGCTTTGCAACAGCTCGCAAGAATTGAAGAGGCCATGACTACTCTGGAAGAACTACCGGAGCGTCATGGCATTGTTCAGGATAAATACTTGGCAGCGAAGGGAATACGGAAGCTGCTGATGGATAATTACCTGATATTTTATACCGTGAACAAAAGTGCAAATATTATTAACATTGTCCGCGTTCTGCACGGTAGGCGCGATTGGGAGAGCATATTATAACATCATCCTGTTTCCCGTAAATAAGGAGTGGTCATACTCATTGTCTGAGATGCGCAATGCGCGAGGCACGAGATTCGAGCATCGAGCATCGAACTTCGAGCCTCGCGAAACTGAAGGAAGTGAAGGGTTTGACCGCAGTTCATTTGGAAATAATAAAAGAAGATTCTCGGACGAGGGCACGCTTGGGGAAATTGCATACACCGCATGGTGTGATTGATACGCCGGTGTTCATGCCGGTTGGGACGCAAGGGACAGTAAAAACTATAACCCCGGAGGAAATCAAAGAGATCGGGGCAGGGATTATTTTGAGTAACACTTATCATCTTTTCTTGCGCCCAGGGCATGAGTTAATTCGGGAAGCGGGCGGACTTCATCGTTTTATGAATTGGGACGGAGCAATTTTAACAGACAGTGGCGGTTTCCAGGTATTTAGCTTGGGGCATCTGCGCACAATTAAGGAGAGTGGTGTAGAATT
This sequence comes from Desulfosporosinus sp., assembly GCA_049302315.1. Classification (GTDB taxonomy): domain Bacteria; phylum Bacillota; class Desulfitobacteriia; order Desulfitobacteriales; family Desulfitobacteriaceae; genus Desulfosporosinus. The sequence goes on along the minus strand of JBAQLX010000124.1, from coordinate 13,746 downwards.
TCGTTCGCATATCGACGGTTCTTGTCAATTCTTAAGCCCTGAAATTGCGACTCAGGTGCAGATGGCTCTGGGATCCGATATTGTGATGGCCTTTGATGAGTGCGCACCGTATCCTTGTACCCATGAGTACACCAAAGATTCTTTAGAGCGGACTACACGCTGGCTGAAACGATGCAAGGAAACATTGACGACGACAGACACCCAAGCCTTATTTGGGATTGTACAGGGAGGCATGTATGAAGATCTACGCCGTCAAAGTGCAGCTGAAATCACAGAACTGGATTTACCAGGCTATGCTATCGGGGGTTTAAGCGTCGGCGAACCGAAGGAAATGATGTATGAGGTCCTGGATTATACGGTTCCCTTACTTCCAAAAGAAAAACCTCGTTATCTTATGGGGGTTGGTTCCCCGAACGCTCTGATCGAAGGGGTTATGCGGGGGATTGACATGTTTGATTGCGTGCTTCCAACTCGGATTGCACGTAATGGAACTGCGCTGACCCGGTACGGCAAAGTCATTGTTCGTAACGCAGGATGCGCGCATGATTTTGGCCCGATTGATTCTACCTGCGATTGTTATACGTGTCGCAACTATTCACGGGCTTATTTAAGGCATTTGATCAAGGCGGAGGAGATTTTAGGCCTCCGCTTAATGACCATTCATAATTTGCGTTATCTCCAGAATTTAATGCGAGAAATCCGCGAGGCGATCAAGGACGACCGTTTGCCAGAGTACCGACAAATGTGTTTTGCAGATTACGGATACGCTTGACAGAGGCCGGAAGTCAGAAGTCAGAAGTCAGAAGTCAGAAGCAGGAAGTCAGAAGTCAAAAGCCAGAGGTAAGAGGTAAGAACGAGAGTTTTATCAACTGAAAACAAGTGGACTTACACTAATAGATAAGTTAAACTAAACTTTGAGTAGAGTAATCCCATGGAGTAAGTCTCCTAATGTGCGCCAATAGAGAAGGATTTTAGCCGTGTCATGGAGAATAGTTTATGATTAAATAAAGGGGGATAATAAAATGAACCAATCAACAATGACCATAGTCCTATATTTTGTGGTTTTTGGCGGAATTATTTACTTTTTCATGATCCGACCGCAACAGAAACAAGCAAAACAGCGACAGGCGTTACTCAGTGGTATTCGTGTAAGGGATCAGATAATTACAGCAGGGGGATTCTATGGTAAAATCACAAAAGTGAAGGAAAATTCCGTGATTTTGCTCATAGCGGATAAAGTAGAGGTTGAATTAGCTAAATCTGGAATTAATAGCGTAGTAAATCGTGAGATTGACCTCGAAAAAGCTGATTGATAATGGCTTTAAATCCGCAAGTCCCATTATCCATAAAAGGGAGGAAAGCAGATGAGACGGGGAAACATCATTAAACTAACAGCGCTGGTGTTAGTTGTTGCAGCAGTTGTGGCGCTATCGATTAAACCCCTTGTGGATTCCGAAAAGGGTATTCCATTGGGACTTGACTTACGCGGCGGAGTGCACTTAGTGTTACAAGCCGAGCCGAATAAAAACGGCGCTCCGATCACCAGCGATGATATGGACAAAGCCAAAGCGATCATCGCGAAGCGGGTTAATGATCTGGGAGTATCCGAACCCATAGTCCAAACAGACCTTGTTAAAAAACGCATTATTATCGATTTAGCTGGGGTTACTGACCCGGATAAAGCCGTGGATATCCTAAAAACAACGGCCAAGTTAACATTTAGGGATCCCCAGGGAAATGTTGTGATAGAAGGGGATGATCTTAAAGACGCCAAGGGAGGGCAAGGCCAGCAGTCAGGGTATGTTGTTAATTTAACATTCTCATCCGACGGGGCCAAAAAGTTTGCTGATTTAACGACTAGGCTAATCGGTCAAAGACTGGGCGTTTATCTGGATGATATACTCTTGACTAATCCGACAGTAAATGTACCGATCCTCAACGGCCAAGCGGAGATTACCGGCTATGCTACCCTGGATGAGGCAGCAAATCATGCCGTCCTCATGCGCTCCGGTTCCTTGCCCGTGAGCATGAGCATTGCCGAGAAACGTCAGGTGGGAGCATCGTTGGGCGTTGACTCGTTAAACCGAAGCATTCAGGCCGGACTCTACGGTCTAATCTTTATATTTCTCTTCATGTTGGTCTTCTACCGCTTGCCTGGGGTTGTAGCCGATTTTTCCATAATCGTATATGCACTTATTGTCCTGTGGATTTTTTGGATGATCCCAGTGGTACTAACCCTTCCGGGCATCGCCGGTTTGATTCTTTCGATTGGAATGGCCGTTGACTTTAATATCATTATTTACGAAAGAGTGAAAGAAGAAATTCGGGCTGGGAAATCGCTGCGGGCCGGCGTAGAATCCGGTTTTAGCAGGGCCTTCATTACGGTTATTGACGCTCATGTGACGACGCTGATCGCCGCACTCACCCTTTACATCTTTGGAACCGGTTCCATCAAGGGCTTTGCGCTCACCTTGGGCATCGGGATTATTGTAAGCTTATTTACCGCGATTACATTTACCCGATTCGTATTACGCTTGACTGTGGGAATCAGCCCGAAAATGAATACAGCATGGTTTGGTGTCAGGAGGGATGGATAATGGAAAAAGGGCATCCGGCTACATACGATGAAGTGCAAAAGATCCATCCCCTCTATTTTAACATTGTGAAGAAACGCTATTGGTGGTTTGGAATTTCGTTATTGATCATCATTCCGGGAATCATTTCCCTCTTCATGCAGGGGCTGAATTTGGGGATTGACTTCAAAGGCGGAACAATGCTCGACCTGACCTTTAATAAGGCAGTAACCCAGGCTGCTATTACGGATACAATGAAATCGGTAGGACTTGAAGGTCCTGTCCAATTGTCCAATGGGGATACTGGCGCTTTGATTCGAACCGAGGCTTTGGAAGAAACAAAACGCAATGAATTACTAACGGCTTTGCAAACTATGGTCGGAGAGTATGATAAAACGACTCTTAAAGAGGATAAAGTAGGTCCGGCGATAGGGCAGGAGCTAACTCGAAATGCCTTATATGCCCTGATCATTGCTATGGGTTTGATGATTGCCTATATTACGTTTCGTTTCCAGTTTGTCTATGCAATCTCCGGAATTATCGCTTTATTGCACGATGTTTTAGTGGTCGTCGGGCTTTTCTCCTTGTTCCAATGGGAAGTCGATGCGACGTTTGTGGCTGCCGTCTTAACTATCTTTGGTTACTCAATCAATGATACCGTGGTTATCTTTGACCGAATTCGGGAGAACGAAGCCAAGCTGAAGCGTTCGGACAGTTATGAGGACATGGTGGATAAGTCCGTTTGGCAAACTATGCGCCGATCCGTCTGTACGGTGGTGACGGTATTGATCGCCTTGTTCTCTGTCTTTATCCTGGGTGGGGAATCGACAAGAGTCTTTGCTTTGGCTATGATAATTGGGGTATTTAGCGGCGCCTATTCCTCGATCTTTAACGCCAGCCAAATCCTTGTGGAAATCAAGTCCCGTATGAAGAAGAAGCCACGTCGAGGGGGCAAGGCGGTCCGCGCTTAATCTCTAATAATTTTAAACTTAAGCTGAACATTGAGACTTCGGTGACGAAAGCCTCCAGTGGAGGGTTTCGCCGAAGCCGCACGTCCCAAAAGGAATTCTTAGCGGCGAAGTCGGAATCTACCCCCACCGAAGCAAAGCAAGGAGCTCCACTTATAGAAGGGGGAGTCTAAAAGTAGATAAAGGAGTAAACGATGGAAAAGAAGATCATTGGAGCGCTCCTCTTCGTTTTCCTTGTATTTGGAAGCAGTGGGTGCACCGGACCACTATCAAGCCCCACTTCCCAAACTCAATTAACTGCGACCAATCCATCAAATGAAATATACCAGGATGAATTATCAAACAATCTTTTCAGACCATCAAGCGTGCAAGAAGCTCAAGCTGTACCCATCCTGTATTACCATTCCGTAATGCAAGAGAATGGAAATGAATTAAGAATGCCTCCTGAACAGTTTGAAGTTCAAATGGCTTATTTGCAGGACAAAGGGTATCAAAGCGTCTCCTTAGAACAGTTATACCAAGCTACATATAAGGGGGGGACTCTCCCTGCAAAACCTTTTGTAATTACTTTTGATGACGGGTATGTAGATAATTATACGACCGCTTTTCCCATTTTATCTAAGCATGGGTTTACAGCCGCGGTCTTCATGGTTACCAGCTATATTAATGAAGAAGGGTTTATGTCATGGCAGCAGCTCAAAGAGCTTGTTGCAAATGGGTGGGAAATCGAAGGTCACACTACCAATCACCCTTATTTAACAAAAATCGATTCTCCAACTTTGTTAAGTGAACTTGACTCTTCCAAGGAACAATTAGAAAAAGAGTTGGGGCAATCGGTGGATTTTTTCGCTTACCCTTATGGAGACCTAAATGCCAACGTTGTGCAGGTGTTGAAAGAGTTAGGGTATCTAATGGCCTTTACCACAGAACGGGGATGGGCAGATGTTAAGGCGGATGCATGGCACGTGCAGCGCGTATATTGCTATGCATCTATGGGGATGAACGAATTTTCGCGACGCATGCAAAATCCAAACTATTAGTTTTCAACAAAAGACGCTCTTCGGACGAACCGGAGAGCGTCTTTTTGTTGGAAAATTAAATTTTATAAGGGAAATATTAACATTTACGATTCTTTATCATATTCTACTGTGAGCCCGAAAATATGAAGTTTTGGAAATAGGAGGTTATTTTGTATGGCATTTGGCGTAGGTGTTGTTGACGGTGTTGACGGCATAGAATGTGGATGTAAACCGAACTTTTTACCTGGAATTGCAATCGTGGTTGTGATTATCCTTCTGCTAATCGCAATGGGAATAGTATTCTAGAGCTTGCTCTTAAATTCTTATGACAGGAATAATTAAAGGAGGGTATACCATGTACGGATATGGAAGGGGTTGTTGTGCACCTGTTTCGCCAGTTGGAACATGTGTTGGGGTTGGCATTATTGCTATTGCAATTCTGATCTTAATTGCCTTAGGAGTTATATTCCAAGTTGTGAAGCAAGGGAGTATTTTAGATCCTGGTTTTTAAAATATTTTGATTAAAGATATAAAGGAGGAGAAACTATGTACGGATACGGAGTAGGGGCAGCGACCGGTTATGGCGCAGCTTGTTGCAGACCTGTATGCGCACCGGTTGCACCTGTATGTGCACCTGTCGGCGTAGGTGTAGGCGTAGGAATTATCGCCATTGCAATTCTGATCTTAATTGCCTTAGGAGTAATATTCTAAAGTGACGAAAAAAGTTGGATAAAGGGAGGTTAAAACTATGTTTGGTGCAGCTGGAGCAGGATGTGGAATTGCAATTGTCGTCGTGATTATTCTGTTGCTTATCGCGATGGGTATCGTATTCTAATTGCGTTGGGAATCATCTTCTAAACGTCTGAAAATACAATCTGGTAGAGGATCCCGGTTGAAAGGGATCCTCTTTATGTTTTGGGAAGTGATAAAGGTCATTTCACTAAAGATTAGATTGGTTATTTTTGGGCTATACTAGCAGAAAAGTGTTGGCGGGGGAGGGAGGTTGCTTGGAATTCATATTTCTTGTATTTATTGAGGGCGTACTACTTCTTTCCGCCGGTATGATTTTTTTCGGAGGGGTTTGGGGAACAGTTGCGGCAACGGTTGCGTTAAGCGGGATTAACTTTCTTGCACATGAAGTAGAGCAGTTTTGGCGTTGGGAGCTCCCCCTTCTTCTGGGTGGAATTGTAGGCATCTTACTCCTGCTGGTTGTTGAGCGAATTGCAAACAAAAGCCAGGTTGTAACTGGTTTAGTCGGAGGACTAATTAGTTTAGTTCTCTTTGGCGCTTTTATGACCCCTATTGCAGTCATAATCCTTTGGGCTATGGTGGTCGGAACAGGCATTATTCCTAAAGACAAAAAAAGTCAGGTTCTTTGGAGCTTTGCTCCAACGACTCTGCGTCTGATCCTGGGCATGGGATGGATTATCTACGGAAACATCCTAACACTTTAATCCACTCTAATTCCGGTATAAAAAAACCTTGCTTTTAGGTGCAATATTTGGTATCTTAAACGTAGATTATTATTGTCAGGCAAATAGCTGGGCTTCAAAGTATTGAGGCAGCGGAGCAATCCGCAGGACTTCCTTATAGAAGGAGTCCTATTTTTGTATGCCAGTCTAAATCCCATGCGCTATGCGGCACCACTGATGAATGAATATGGGAAAGGCTTGGCGCTAGCCAAGTCGTCTATATATTTTAACAGAAACTTCCATGGAAGGGGAGGAGAGTCAATTCGTGGGAGAGAAGACACAGGTGGCTTCATTATCTGTCGCTTCGAATACTTTATTAACGCTTGCCAAAGTGGTGATTGGGTTAGCCAGTGGGTCAGTTAGTATCTTGTCAGAAGGTATTCATTCTGGAATCGATCTGCTTGCGGCCTTCATTGCACTTTTCGCGGTGAGGGAATCGGGAAAACCTGCTGATTCCCGCCATGCTTACGGACATGGGAAGATAGAAAATGTATCTGGCACGATAGAAGCTGCTTTGATATTCGTTGCAGCGCTTTTGATTATTGTCGAAGCGATTCAAAAGATTCGGATGATTATTGGCGGCGAAGGCGGCTATGTCGGTGACTTGGGATTGGGCCTAGGCCTACTCATCATGGGAGTTTCCGGGCTTATGAACCTGATTGTATCAACCAAATTAATGCGAGTTGCGAAACGAACTGATTCTGTGGCTCTTGAAGCGGATGCTTTGCATTTGAGGACAGATGTTTATACGTCTGTTGGGGTTTTCCTTGGTCTTCTCTTAATCAGGATTACGGGTTGGATCATCCTGGATCCGATCATCGCGCTTTTTGTCGCCTTAATGATCATCAAGGCCTCCTTTGAGTTGACGAAGAAAGCATTCTCGCCCCTAGTTGATGTCAGTCTGCCGGATGAGGAACGGGAAATTATCGCCGAAGTACTTCTACTCCATACGGAGGAATTTGTCGAATTCCATAAACTTCGCACTCGCAAAGCCGGCTCGGAAAGGCATGTTGATTTACATCTGGTGGTTGCAAAATACACTTCAGTCGTTGACGTTCATGAACTGTGTGACTTGATTGAACAGGAAATTAATTTGCGATTAAGTGGGACTCATATTCTGATTCACGCCGAACCTTGCAGTACCAGGAATGTGGGATGTCCTGTTGAAGAAGGGCTGGCTCCCTTCTGTCAGCGCTGTCAGATACAGAGGCCGGAGGTCGGAGGCCAGAGGTCAGATGCCAGATACCAGACGCCAGACAACAGATGACTAAGCGAGGTTCGAAGCGCGAGGCTCGAAGGTCACTAGTCGAGGTCCGAAAGTCAAATGCCGTGTATCGCGCTCCGTGCTCGCGCATCGAGTTTAGGGGGAGTAAATCGTGAAACGAATATGGTCTTTGCAACAATTATTCGGAGGAATGTCGGCAACACTCCACAAATGCCTTGGGATTTCTCCGGTCGTTGCTGATATTTTGGCTCAGAGGGGTTTTTCCCAGCCTGAAGAGGCTATCGAGTTCTTGCGCCCTACACTTTTGAATTTACACTCACCGTTTTGTTTTCACGATATGCTGCGATCGATCGATCGATTGGCATTGGCCTTAAAGCATAAGGAAAGAGTACTTGTCTATGGAGATTATGACGTGGACGGGGTAACAAGTACTTCTTTGTTATACAAAGTCCTTAGCAATTTGGGCTTTAAAGCTGTCTCTTATATTCCTAACCGCCAGGACGAGGGGTATGGATTGAATTCCAACGCCATTGAACGTGCCGCCAAGGCAGGCGTGAGTGTCCTCATAACGGTCGATTGTGGGGTCACAGCGGTCGCTGAAGTAGAACTTGCCCGAACCTTGAATATCGATGTCATCATCACGGATCACCATGAACCAACCGAGGTTTTACCGGATGCATTTGCAATATTAAACCCCAAAGTTAAGGATTCAGGGTATCCGTTTCGCGATTTAGCCGGGGTTGGCGTGGCGTTCAAATTAGCCCAAGCCGTATTACAATCTTTAGGAAATAGTGAAGTGGGTATACACTCTGAACTCGAACTCCTGGATTTGGTGGCTTTAGGGACGATCGCAGATTTGGTCCCTTTGGTCGGAGAAAATCGCATTTTTGTCCATTATGGACTTCTTCAGATGGAAAAGACGCTTCACATCGGACTAGAGGCTCTTCTTGAGGAGTGCGGTCTAAGGGGTAAACCTCTTAAAGCGGGCCAAATCGGCTTTATTGTCGCCCCCCGGATTAACGCGGCTGGTCGAATGGACAGTGCGCGGGCAGGACTGGAACTTCTCCTAACAGAAGACATAGAGCGGGCCGGTGAGCTTGCCCGTCTTTTAACTCGGGAAAATCAGGCGCGTCAGAAAACAGAAAAAGAAATTCTGGCTGAAGCGATTACTAGGGTGGAGGAGAAACCCTTGCCTAGAGTGATAGTGCTCTCATCAAACCATTGGCATCATGGGGTCATTGGGATCGTGGCTTCTCGTTTGGCGGAACGTTATTATCGTCCTGTTTTTATGATTGCCGAAGAGGGGGAAGAAGCCAAGGGCTCGGCCCGTGGGATTTCCGGTTACCCTGTGTTAGAGCAGATGACGACACAAGCTCATCTCTTAACTAAGTTTGGCGGGCATCGGGCGGCTGCAGGGTTTTCTATACGTACAGAAAATATTGAACAATTTAGAGCAGGATTGAATAAAGAAGCTTTCGCTTTTGCGGAAACCCTATTTCAGGAAGAGTTGAAAATTGATCGCCTGGTTTCTCTTGACGCAGTGACAGGAGATTTGCTCCACGAACTCGAACAGATGGCTCCTTTTGGTTTTGGAAACCCTGGGCCGATTCTGGCTTGCCTTGGGGTTCCTGTATATTCCATCAGTGTGATAGGCAAGGAGCGTAGTCATCTAAAATTTCGTTTCGGATCTCAGGGAGAAAAAGAAGGGATTGCTTTTCGCTTAGGAGAACGTATAAATGAGCTAAACTGCGAAAAAACATTGGATGTAGTGTTTTCCTTAGATTGGAATTTCTTTCGTGGGCGAGAAACTGTACAATTAATGATTAAAGACATTCAGGCTAAAGCGAATTGGCGGAACGGACCTTCAGTAAGAGAAGATCACAAGGGCAACGTTTGTCGGGAAATTGCTGTGACACTGGATCAACCGGAGACTGTGTGGCTGGATTGGCGTAACACAGTTCGTCAGCGGTGTGGCTCCATAGCGCGCGAGGAACTCATCCCGATATACAGGGATCTGTTGGACAGAGCGAAAATAGTTAACCCCTTTCACTTTGGGTGTGATTCAAAGATCTCAAGTTTTGAACGAATCGCTCTTAAAATTTTTGAAGAATTGGGGCTCATTCGTTGCCTTGGGGGCACGGGTGAGATTGCATTAGAGTGGATTCCAGCCCGGAGCAAGCTGGATCTCGACTCTTCTTTACGCTATCGAAATTCGAAAGAACACGTGAACAGAGCATCAAAGTTCCAAGGGGAACTATTAATGGCTTCATCGGATATAGGAAACTTACTTGAGGCGGAGTCTTAACTCCAACTCAAGTTTAGTTGAACTTATCCAGGGGTTTAGCGCCACTTATCTCCAAATTAAGAAAGGGAGTCTTAGTGGCGGTTAGCCATCGGATAGAAATGGGTAAAGAACTGTATTAAGCATTAACTAAGGTTATATATGGAGGAGAGGAGTTCACCAATGTCCTTCGCGGAGTTAAGGGAAAAAATGCAAAAGAAATCCCCACAAGCAAGTCTGGACATTATAGACAAGGCTTATCGATTTGCTGAAGTGGCCCATCGGAACCAACATCGAAACTCCGGGGAAGACTATATTCTCCATCCCCTTGAAGTCGCGTGGATTTTAGTTGAACTGGAAATGGATGAGGCAACTATTGCTGCCGCCCTGCTTCATGATGTTGTGGAAGATACATCGTATACAATGGCGGATATCGAAAAGGAATTTGCTTCAGAAATCGCTTTGCTTGTTGATGGAGTGACCAAGCTCGGACGGATTGAGTACAAGAGTAAGGTGGAGCAACAAGTGGAGAATTTGCGCAAGATGTTCTTGGCAATGGCCAAGGACATCCGCGTTATTCTCATTAAACTGGCTGATCGCCTTCATAATATGCGTACTTTGAAATATCATTCGCTCGAAAAACAAAAAGAAATTGCCCAGGAAACTCTTGAAATTTTTGCACCTTTGGCTAACCGTCTCGGGATTTTCAGGATTAAATGGGAGTTGGAAGATCTTTCATTTCGATATCTGAAACCTGAGGAATACTATGACTTAGTTGCAAAGATAGCTCTGAAACGCCGGGAGCGTGAAGCCTATATCAATGAAGTCATTGTTCAAATGCGTGAACGATTGAATGAAGCTGAAATATATGCAGACATAGCCGGCCGTCCTAAGCACTTTTACAGCATTTATCGTAAAATGACGACCCGGAACAAAGAATTGAGCGAAATCTACGACCTTATAGCGATTCGAGTGGTTGTTAAATCGGTCAATGATTGTTATGAGGTGCTGGGAATCATCCACACTTTATGGAAGCCGATACCAGGGCGTTTTAAAGACTTTATCGCCATGCCCAAACCCAATATGTACCAGTCTTTACATACCACACTGATCGGGATTAACGGTGAACCATTTGAAATTCAGATCCGGACGTTTGAAATGCACCGAACTTCCGAATACGGCATTGCTGCACATTGGAAGTACAAAGAAAGCGGTAGTAAAGAAGCTGGTAACAAAGCAGCGAGCGTTAACTTTGAGCAAAAGCTTTCCTGGTTGCGCCAGTTACTGGAGTGGCAACATGATTCCCGGGATGCCGGAGAATATATGGAATCTCTAAAGATTGACTTATTTGCAGATACCGTCTTTGTGTTTACGCCAAAAGGGGATGTGGTTGAACTACCAGCCGGTTCTTGTCCGATTGATTTTGCTTACCGTGTTCATACGGATGTTGGGCATCGTTGTATTGGTGCGAAGATTAACGGCCGAATCGTTCCACTCGAGACAAAATTGACTAATGGAGACATTCTAAGAATTCTTACGTCGAAGCAAGGGGGGGCGCCCAGCCGGGACTGGTTAGCTTTTGTTAAAACTTCTCAAGCAAAGAATAGGATTCGTCAATGGTTTAAGAAGGAGCAACGCGAAGATAAGATCGCGCAGGGTCGTGAAAGTTTGGATCGCGAGGTCCGTAAACTCGGACTTGATCCAGGCAGTGTCTTGAAACAGGAAAACCTTTTAGCAATCAGCAAGAGCCAAAATCTTGCAGGGCTCGATGATTTGTACGCCGCCATAGGAGACGGTGTACTAAGTCTCAATAAGGTCCTGGGGCGCTCGCGTGAGGAACTGTCTAAGGAAGAACGGGATAAGATGCACCTTGCCGCACTTCAACAAGGGGAGGGGAACAAGCCGAGCCCTCACGGCAAAGCCTCCCACGGGGTCCGGGTTAAAGGAGTAGATAATGTGTTGGTGCGTTTTTCACGGTGCTGTAATCCTCTGCCAGGAGACGCCATAATTGGCTATATTACCCGGGGCCGTGGGGTTTCTATTCACCGCAGGAATTGCAGCAATATCCTCAGTCATTCTCAAGAAGAGTGTGAACGGGTGGTAGAGGTAATGTGGGACGAACAGATTGATGCTACCTATCCCGTTGATATTCAAATCTTTGGGAGGCACAAGGATCACATGGTTACCGAGGTTATGAACACGGTTTTAGAAACACATACCCATATTTTAGGAATAAATGCCCGGGTAGGAAAAGATAAAATTGCTCATATTCAGTTGCGTGTCGAAATCCGGAACGTCGAACAGCTAAAAATAGTATTGAATAAAATCCGTAAGGTCAAAGACATTACGGATGTCGAGCGGATTCATTCAGGAGGAAAGTAATCATGCGTAGTGTGGTTCAGCGCGTCAAAAGGGCATCGGTCACAGTGAATGGAGAAAACGTGGGGAAGATTTCCGCCGGACTCTTGGTCCTGTTGGCTGTCGGACAAAATGACGGAGAAAAAGATATAAACTGGATGGTTGATAAACTCGTGGACCTTCGCATATTTGAAGATGATCAAGGGAAAATGGACCGATCCGTTCAGGATGTGGGCGGTGAAATCCTGGTAGTTTCTCAGTTTACGCTCTATGGCGATTGCCGGAGGGGGAAACGCCCCAGCTTTACGAGCGCTGCACCGCCGGAGTTGGCCAAGGCCTTGTATGAGCGGAGCGTGGAAACATTGCGCAGCCGTGGAATGAAGGTAGAAACAGGAGTTTTCCAAGCTCAAATGAATGTGGAGCTGATCAACGATGGACCGGTAACGTTACTTTTGGATAGTGAGAAGAAATTTTAGAAGAAGGAGTGATTGTAAATGATTGAGGGGCGAGCTGTGGGTGCCTTGGGGGCAAATTGTTACTTGTACTCTTGTTTGGAAAGTAAGAAAGCAGCGATCATCGATCCGGGAGGAGATGCCAAAAAGATTTACCGCTGGGTTTTAGAGAGGGGCGTGAAGGTAGAATATATTCTGCTTACCCACGGGCATGTGGATCACATCGGCGGAGTGGAAGAGCTGAGAGCACTTTTGGGGGATGTTTTAGTGGGGATTCATGCAGCCGATGCGGAGATGCTCACCGATGCAAGGAAGAATCTTTCCCGGAATGTTGGCATGAATGTCGTTCTGAAGGGGGCGGATTTTCTGCTCCAAGATGGGCAAGAGCTGACTATTGGCAACAAAAAATTAAAAGTGATTTCCACTCCCGGCCACTCACCAGGCTGCGTTTGTTTTTTAAGCGATGAAGGGCTGTTCAGTGGAGATACGCTTTTTGCCGGGTCAATCGGCCGCACAGATTTTCCGGGAGGATCAATGCCTCAACTCCTAAAAGGTGTGAAGGAAAAACTCCTGATTCTTCCGGATGAGACCAGGGTTTTCCCTGGGCATATGGGAGAAACCAACATTGGAGCGGAAAAGCTGTATAATCCCTTCCTGAGGTTCTAAATAGGGATGCAAAAGAGCTGCACATAATGTGCGGCTCTTTTCGCTTATGCCTGTAATTAACGTATTATTTTAATGTTTCCCTGCTGAGACCCAGGGTATTTATTGACAAATGCTAATTATCTTAATAAAATGAAAAATAATTAATCATAAATGTGTAAAATATACGCGTTACCTTTTGGAAAAATCCTGAGTCACTCTTTCTCCAGGGAGGGCTTGCCAGACTGGAACTAGCCTGAGAGATACTCAGCAGGACACCAAAAGGGAGTATTTTCTACAACGGCTAGTCTCGTTATCGACTGTAAAGTGGGCGGAAAAATTCCGCCAATTAGGGTGGCGCCACGAGAAGTTCCCGTCCCTTGCACAAAGCAGGGAACGAGGGCTTTTTTACTAGTCAGCCAAGTTAGGAAACTGATCAACGATGGACCGGTAACGTTACTTTTGGATAAGAAAAAGAAATTTAGAAGAAGGAGAGCTTGTAAATGATTGAGGGGCGTGCTACGGGTGCCTTGGGGGCAAATTGTTACTTGTTTGCTTGTTTGGAAAGTAAGAAAGCAGCGATCATTGACCCGGGAGGAGATGCCAGGAGGATTTACAACTGGGTTTTAGAGAAGGATCTAAAGGTAGAATATATTCTGCTTACCCACGGGCATGTGGATCACATCGGCGGAGTGGAAGAGCTAAGAGCACTTTTGGGGGAAGATGTTTTAGTGGGGATTCATGCAGGTGATGCGG
>JBAQLX010000123.1:0-2573 GCA_049302315.1 Desulfosporosinus sp. | reverse complement strand
GTCGTGATCATCGCCAAAAATCAATTCGCGCATCAACAAGTCGCTTGGCAACTGGAGCGCGGGCATATCCGGAAACGATACTTTGGCTTCGTAGAAGGAGTTGTACTCGAAAATGAAGGTACCATCGACGACCCCATCGGGTTTGCGCCTGATAGTTTCATTAAACGCCAAACCCAACCCGATGGGCAGCCGGCCCGGACACATTACAGGGTTCTCCGCCGCTATTCCCGCGCGACTTTTCTGGAGTTTATCCTGGAAACCGGGCGAACCCATCAAATTCGTGTCCACTGTGAAGGCTTTAAGCACCCCTTGCTCGGAGATGACCTTTACAATGGGGATACAACATTACTCTCGCGTCAGGCCTTACACTCCTCAGTGTACGCTTTTCTCCATCCCGCGACCGGACTGCCCTTGGTCATCCGCGCTCCCTTTCCCGAGGACCTGCGGAACCTGGTAAAAAAGTTAAATTGAATAAGGAGGATGCAATGATGGATCGCAAGAAAGAACTAAAACAGCAATACAAAGAGATAAAAATTGAGTCGGGGGTCTATCAGAGCAGAAATACCAAAAACGGAAAGATTCTTATTGAAGGCGCCCCGAACTTAAAGACTATCAATGGTAAACGATTTGGTTTGGAAAGGGGTTCGCACACCAATAAACTCCTTCAAAATGAGTTACAGGAATTTGGCACAGAGGCCTTTGTGATTGAGGTATTAGAAATCTTAGAAACACCAAAAGAGGGCTTTTTTGATGTCAAAAGCGCCATAAAGAAACTTAAAGAAAAATGGTTGAATAAGCTTCAACCGTACGGAGAACATGGCTATAATACGTTCAAACCAATTCCTCGAGGTGACTAAACATTTACCTTTCCTGTTTCCATTATCTCCAAGCCATATACTTTTACACAGTTACGCCCACTTGTTTTTGCTAAACATAAGGCTTTGTCTGCTTGTTCGATGCCTTTACTAACATCGGCCTTTCCTCTTACTTCGATTGTCGAAGTTCCAATACTCACCGAAATATAAGCCCCATTCACCGAAAACTCATGAGAAATTTTGAGTTTCAATACTTTGCGTCTGATTGTTTCTGCTATTTTTGCAATTCTTAACTTTTGACTGTCAAGCAATTTATAGAGAAGATTTGTCTTTTAATGCGGCTCCAAGACCTCTTTAAACTCAGAACTAAGAATTTCCAGAGGACACGCCTTGATTCCTTGAAGTAAAACATCATAAGCCAAGGCGAGCCTACCTGCCCGTTTGATGTTCGACATAATCTGAGTCGAATCCATTCTCTGTTCGTCGATACCAAGTTGAGCCAATTCAATGAAGTATTGGACGAGTTTTTCAAACTGTTTAAAGACCGCATCCCCTTCCTTGGGGTGTTCCAATGTATACTTATACAGCCTAGCCCGAAAATCATAGAAGGTTCTACGTGCAAAATAACGTTCGCCGATATTACGTAGGCCCAAGGCATAGGAAATTTGAAATTCGTAGGCAAAAGCCTCAAAAAGCACTTCGTCGACAAAGTTTTTCAAATGTTTGATGATTTCGAGCGCAACGAAAATGTTGATCGGGAAATCGGGAAATTTGGTCGTCCATTATCGTTCGAATAGAGAGGCTCAAATAATTTTTCGTCGATCTGACAAAAAACATGTTTATAAAACAGTCCAGCCCAACTCTTTTCCAGTTTCTTTTTAAAGCGAGGGTCCATTCCACTCAAATTATTAAATAATTTTTCTTGTCTATGCGATGTATTCTCTCTAAACATAGCAAAAATCACCTCAAATCATAGTATATTGAAAACTATATCGTGATATCTCTGAATATCTCTCATATACTGTATAATTCTATATAAAGGAGGTGAATTCCTGCTTTTTGATTAAAAAATCAGGGGGGGTTCTGCACTGGAATCATGAATTGAATAACTATGTGGCGGAATTGGCGGACGCACGGGACTGAAAATCCCGCAATTGACAAAATGTCAGACACATTGTTATACTATTCTGGGGTTCAAGGATGGGTTAAGTTGGTTCGAGTTCTCTCATACCCACCGGAATAATAAATAAAAGAAAGGAGGTCATTTGTTATGAGTGTAGCTATATATGCCCCGATGGCGGGAAAATTACTTTCCATTAACGTTAATGTTGGTGACAAAGTTGAGAAAGATGATGAAGTCGCTACTTTGGAAGCTATGAAGATGGAACTTCAGGTATTTTCGACAGCTGATGGAACTGTAGTTTCAATTGATGCAGTAGCTGGTTCCAATGTTGATCCGACAACAGTCCTTGTGACGCTGGAGTAGTTGTTGGTTCTATTAATACGGCCGGAGTAAAGAATGGTACCGGCCGTTTGTATTTTTTAAGGAATTTTAGTTAATTTAGAAATAAGGAAAGGAGAGCGTGATGTGGAAACACAGGAATTAATTTTTGGATTAATAAACATATGTATAATTAATCTTATCCTGAGCGGAGACAATGCTGTTGTAATCGCCTTGGCCAGCCGTAACTTAGCGGGCAAGCAAAGGAAACTGGCTATTTTCTGGGGCAGCGCCGGGGCTATTATCTTGCGTATTGT
>JBAQLX010000122.1:0-2875 GCA_049302315.1 Desulfosporosinus sp. | reverse complement strand
CTCCAGCAACCTTCAATACGTCTAGGGCACCCTGCAAAGCACTCGTATTCTTGTCTTTGAAATCTCCAAGCGGCCGGGTTATCACGATGACTTTCACCTTATTTTCTAAAGCAATCTTCAGGTGCTGCATCATTTGTAGAGTACGTCTCTTGGTAACAAAGGGGCTTACGATTAAAATTTCTCTGGCAGCATTAATTATATCATTCGTATAGACGGATAAAAAATTGCTCTTGTCAAAAATCACATTGATTAACTCTGGTGCACTACTTTCTCCTTTTGCTTTATACCCAATCGTAGCATACCCGTTAAGCCGTTTATGGTACATCCGTTCGAGCATCCTTACATGAATATCTACATAATCATAAATTTGTACTTCTTTTTTATTTGCAAAGAGTCTGTGAAGCCTTCCTGCATATTGTTGCAGTGTGCCCTTCCAGGATATTGGCATCACTAAAAATAAAGTGTCAAGGCGTGGTTCGTCAAAGCCCTCCCCAATGTATTTGCCAGTAGCAACTAAGGTTAACGGCTTGTCAGCGTGTGTCTCTGATATTTGTGTCATTATCTCCCTAGTTCGTTTTACTCCCATTCCACCCGTTAAAGAAATTACTTCAGGAATTCTTTCACTGAGCTTTTTTGCAAGCAATTCGACATGCGCCGTTCTCTCAGTTAAAACCAGGCAGTTTCTGCCACTTTCAAAGCTTCGAACGATATCATTTGTGATCAGTTGATTCCTAAATTCATTAACGACAATTTCAGAATATAGCTCTTGGATCGATACATCCTTTTCATTCTTATCTAGCGGGACTCTAAGCGATGTGAATCTTGGTATGACATAATGCTCAAAGGGCCTTTTCTCCGCCTGTTTTTTTGCATCATCCTTGAATCGTATGGAACCACATTGCATAAAGATGATGGGATGATGCCCATCTTTTCGTATAGGTGTTGCGGTTAATCCATAAACATATTTTGCATTAGAACTCTTAAGTATCGTCTCAAAGCTGAACGCTGAAATATGATGACATTCATCCACGATAATCATGCCATAGTTTTTCACGCAATCCTTCACTTCACCCATTCTGTTCAATGATTGCATAACAGCTATATCGATGATTCCACTCAAGTTATCCTTTCCTGCCCCCAATTGTCCTATAGTGCAATTGGCCTTTTTCCTCCTTCTCTTATTGTCTTCGACTCTGTCTGGCAAAGCTTCATTTATCGTCAGGAGTTCCGTTATTCTATTTTTCCACTGGGTGGCCAAATTTACTTTATCAACGATAATAAGCGTATTAACTTTTCTCGCGGCAATCAGATTTATGGCAACCACAGTTTTCCCAAAAGCGGTTGTACCAGAGAGTACTCCAATATCATGTTCGAGCAATTTATCAAGTGCCTGTGGTTGTTCCTCCCTCAAACTGCCGTTAAATTCTACATCGATGCTTCTGCCGTGATTGGTTTCATCGATAATTTCAGATTCAATCTTTAGTTCCGCAAAAAAGGCCTTTAGATCAGCTTCACACCCTCTTGGCAGACAGAGATAGTCTGCTGTTTCATCAGAACATGATATTATTCTAGGTATTTTCTTTTTATAGATTGGCATTCGCATGGCCTGTGCCTTATAAAATTCCGGATTATTGAAAGCCGCCAATCGTTTTATAAGATTTAAGGCTCTATGAGAAATGCCTGTTTTCAAGATAAATAACATATTTGCTTTGACAATTTTTATTGTTTGAGAAAAATCATCCTCTGAAAGTTTGACGGTATTTATTGTTTCCCAAGGTTTTTGTGGTTCTTCCTGAGCATCTCTTTTCAGGATTCCAAGTTCGTTTCCATTGCAAAGTTTTGATATGAGCATTGTAACGTCATCTTCAGAGAGTTTTTGAATGGTGGCCATAAATTCCCATTGATCATTAAACGGCTCAAAATTCGCGTCAATAAAAACACTGTTATTCTTACTCCTTGCTGCTTTTTGCAAGGGCAAAGCAATCAGATTCCCCAAACCGCCCCTTGGCATTGTATCCTGATTAGGGAAAAACCGGTCATAGGATTTAAAGGTAATTTCATGCCTTTTGTTCATGGCGTAGGTAAGTAGTGCGCTTCCGAGTTTTCTTGCTAACGTTGCGGCTATAGGGCTTTCAAAGAAAATCCAGGCATGAGCTCCATTTCCTGACCGCGAACGTTCAATCGCTACTGAAAGATCAAATTCCGAACATACCTCTCTAAACTGAGAAATATCCTTCTGCCACTCTCCATCATCAAAGTCAATGGCTAAAAAATAACAGGTTTCATCAAGGCAAAGAGGATATATTCCCGCCACAAAATTGCCACGCCCTCGTAAATGATCGTCAATAACCTTTTCATCCAAACGGGCATAGGCCTTATTGGAGCAAGCGGCGCATTTGCCCTTTGGCTTTATGCATAACTTAGATTTCCATTCATTCAAACAGAACGGCGAATATCCATTTGTCCCCTTCTTTTTGTTTTCGTACCGTTTAGCATAAACATCATCCCGACCTTTAAAGAGCGACTTAAATAACATAATTTTTTCCTTAGGGTCTGACTGGCCGTTTACGTTTGATTCTAAAGTTTCGCCTTCTGATCCATGATTGGATACTTTTGCAAATGTATTAGGTGTCGGAAATAAGCTATCCACAAACACATTATCAGAGCGTCCATCATGAATAGCCCAATGTTCTGAAACACCGAGCCTAGTATTTAAATTTGTTATTTCTTCTTTTAGGCTGCCGTTCTCGAGCAACAACGCTTGATACTTTTCAAGCAGTTCTTCAAAGGTCATAATGCCACCCTTTTATTGCTTTAGCCTTCACATGAACCTAGCCGTTCAAGTCAAACTGTTTAAACCCTCTTCCTATAATAT
>JBAQLX010000121.1:0-7996 GCA_049302315.1 Desulfosporosinus sp. | reverse complement strand
CAAATTTCCGAGCCAATAGAACCGCCGGCACCGGTGATGAACACAGTCTCTCCCGCAACATAGCCCGCAACTTCTTCCAGATCTACGCAAACGGGGTCGCGACCCAGTAAATCCTCCACTTGAACCTGTCGAATCGGATTAACATTTATATCTCCACTAATGATGTCATAGACACCGGGCATAATCTTTAGGTCGACCCCAGACTTTTCACAGATTTGCACGATCTCCCGAACCGATTCACCCGAGGCTGACGGCATGGCAATAATAACTTCATCAATACTATGACCTTTGACCGTGCGGGCAATATCCTTCCGAGTGCCCAAAACCGGAATTCCAAGCACCTTCAACTTGACCTTTGAACGGTCGTCATCAATAAAACCAACAGGCCGTCCATCTCGATAATTACGATTTTTCAGTTCTCGAGCTGCTACGACACCTGCATCGCCTGCCCCCACAATAAGTACCTGCTTTTGCGAACCATGAACATGGCGGTCAAACGTATTTTCTTGTAAGATCCGCCAAATAAAGCGCGAACCCCCAATCAAAAAGACCATCGCCAGCCACAATAGTAATGCCGCAGAGTTTGGAATCCTAAACGGGAGTGTGGCAGCCTGAGCGACGCCATAAAAATAAACCACTGCCGCTGTTCCGCCCGTTCCGACAGTTACTGCGTAAATAATGGAGAGCAACTCCCCTGTACTTGCATACTGCCAAAGCCGATTATATAACCCAAAAACATAAAAGACTGCGATATAAAGAATGGTTGCGACAACCGCCGTATGATAATACGTTTGATAATATTCTACTGGAATACCTCCCCCGAAGCGTTCAAAGCGTAAATAAAAACTGCCGAAAGCTGCCAGGTTGATCAACATAGCATCAATCAGCATTAAAATCAACGTCCGTTTGCGAAACAACACTAAGCTCAGCCCCTTCTCGCTCAAACCAGTCCGTATACTTTATCGTTCTAAAGTTTACTACAACTTACTTGGATTTACAACTCTCACCAGTGAAACGGGGCTTTATTGTCGTATTTTGTTGGGTCTTTTAAGTGTTTATATTTTGTTTCTGTGACCTATGATATAGTAACTATATGGGATGTAACCGATCAGCCTTACGGTCAAATAGCTGAAAATAACGGTGACCATAAACACGCTCGGATAGAATACCCAATTATTATAATCGATAGTATTGTTCTTAAGTATCCTTATGGCATATTGGTTAAAGAAGATGTGTATCAAATATATTCCAAAAGAGTAATCCCCAATTTTATGGACCACTTTTGCAAGGATACTCCTTTTTTCTACAAGACTTACTGCAAGATTAAATAACAATAAAAAGGTTGATATTCTTAAAACGGGATAAACAAGTTCCGCCCCTATAAAAAAGTAGGCTGGTATAGAATTATAACGATAACCCGTAGTTAAGCCAATAATTATGAAAAAACTGGAACCAAGGGTTAAGGCAAAAGACGTTATTAGAAATAAAGGAGTTAGGCGGTTAAATCCCTTCTTCAATTGGTCAGAATGATCCCAAGTATAAATTCCCAAACCAAAATAAAATAAAAAGGACATAAAGTTAAGCTTAATAAAAGGGAAAGAAGAGGTATGTAAACCGACCATCCAGAGGGTCTGAATAATTAACAAAGCAGCAATTAAAAATTCTGTTCTGTCATAGTGTTTGCATAAAGCGTAAATTTTAATGATGATCGGATAGAGAATATAAAACTGAATTATTATTGAAAAGAACCACAGGTGATAAGATGCATTGGCATGCAAGATATTATTCAGTAAGAGTGAAAGATTTGTGCTTGGGGGGTTACTTTGCATAACTACCCAATTATTAAATACTGTATATAGAACAGAAAATATAAGATATTGGGGAATAATCGAGCGTATTCTTTTCTGGTAGAACACCGTTAATGAAAAATCACTAAAATATTTCCTTGACAAAGCAAACCCTGATATTAAGATAAATAGGGGTACAGCAAACTGAGAAAAAATATCCGTCCATAAATTCAATAAAACCAAGGTGTTATAACTCTTAATTTCTGTGAAATAGCCTGTTGTGTGTATAGCTATGACTGCTAAGACCCCAAATCCTCTTAATAAACTAATTCCCTCAACTCTTTTATGTTTTGTATGATCCATCCTCATATCAGTCATGTTCTGTCTATTCCCTTCATCTTATCGGGGTAACGTTCGAGATACCATAACATTAGGAGAGATTTCAGAAAGTTGAGTTTGAACTGCTGCCTTGGATTCTCCGAGTCCTAAGAGCCTTCCGTATGAGAGAACTTTAACGATCCTATAAAAAGCATAGGGCCGAGAATACCAATAACTAAGAACCGAATAGGCGTGATCGAGAAGATCTGACGAACTAAATAAACTGCCGATAGATGCAGATACATGATCACCATTGCCGCTCTTTCTAAGCCAAGGAGCGCATTATTTATGAAAAGGCACTTGGAAAAAATCATGCTCAATTGAACTGATAAAAACGTAAAAATTAGTGGAATTATTAGATTGGTTCCGAAATAGTATAATGTACCCTGAGTGTCCCCAAACCACCGTCAAAATTCCCAGACCTTTTAAGACATCGACCCATTCCAAATGCTCCACGTTAGAGTCAGCGACGGTCGCCACGATCATAGCCTCCTCTTTCAATCCCTCTTGTTCCTACCTCCATGTCTTATATCCTTCTGTTTAACCGACATAATTCTATTATACACCCGCTGACCATGGATGGTCGAGTGTCCCTGGAGCCATGACTCGAACAGGACGTTCGAGGTTAGAGCGCTGACCATGGATGGTCGAGTGTCCCTGAAGCCATGGATGGCGTGAAGGGACCGATGTCCAAGGATGGACAAGTGTCCCTGGAGCCATGGATGGCGTGAAGGGGCCTCCGCCAAGGATGGCAAGGTGCCGAGATGGCGTGAAGGGACCGCTGGCCATGGACGGCCGAGTATCCCTGTAGCCACGGATGGCGTGAAGGGACCGCTGACCATGGATGGTCGAGTGTCCCTGAAGCCATGGATGGCGTGAAGGGACCTTCCAGAATGCACTTAAAGAGGACTACCTTGTCGTTGTCGACGGTAGTCCTCTTATCATTACTGGATGGTGTTCTCTCCTGTAATCATCCAGCGCGAATTCTGTTTTAGCAGGTTAACTCGGACCTGCACAGTTTGTTCATGCTCTTCCCCGAAGGAAGTCCTATCCGCCAGACTATAATCCCTTGCCTTGTAACGGTAATCCACTCGGAGTGTAGCTGTATTCGCATCTGCACTTTCCACGGCAACCTGGTCAAAGGTTATTTGAGTGACATCTAAACCTATGCCTTGAACCAGGAATTTTTCCGCTCGTCGGGCATGTTTTTCAAATAGTTCCCCCATATAGGCTTCGGCTAGTTTGAGACGAAAGGTATCCATATCTGCTGACTTCCAGGCTCCGAAGAAAATACCGATATCCTGCTTATAGTCTGCTACGATTTGTTGCTCTGTCTGATTTAAGATCGAATCCGGATTAGCGCTATCCAGGGCGGCGTTTGTTTGGGGAAGATCATCCTGTACCGTGTTAAGGACCGGAGGGGTTTGCGTCGAGTCATTTACCACTCCGGTGACCGTTTGAACGTTGTCTTGACCACGTAGTTTGGAGATAAAAGACCCTGGGGAGCTCGGATTCATGAGTAAAGAAACACCTAGTGTTCCCACTATTACACCAACACCTAAAGCCAGAGCTCCAAATAACAAATTCATTTTACGCATAAAGACACAATCTCCTTCAACCAATTTTACTAATAGCTTAACCGGCCTAAGAAGATTTTAGACATCAACCGTAACAGAAGTCAGAGATCGGAGGCCAGAGGCCTGAAGGGAATGTTCGAAGTCAAAGGTCAGCAGAACTCAGTACCTGAGTAGGGTGGTCGTTTAACGGATGAAAAGTGCAAGGCCTGTCCCTGTAGGGCAGGCCTTGCGCTTTATATTCAGTTTTTCCAGACGAGAGCCACAACAACTAAATTCGTTTTCAACCTTGATACTTGCAAGGTCACATATTTACTTTACTTAGTTGCCTATTCAGTTATCCAATCCAATGAATCGATAAAACCTTTTAAATCATTCCTTTAATTTCGAATATTTGGCTTTACTTAACTTTGCTGAATATCTGATTGATTCTAACGTTTAATAAGTTCAAAAGCCCTCGTGCACCTGGGAAACAATTCAGTGTGAATTATAGCGCATATAATACTACTGCTTAATTGCATCTCATTCCTACTGTCAAAGCGTTAACCTAATGAACTGAATTATGTCCGTTTGGTTGCAAACGGCGTCGCCCCGTAGATTTTTGAACTTGGAACATTACGCATAATATGCGTATCTAAATCATGAATTCCCTGGTGGAACTGTTCAATCCGCGTTTTATCCTTTGAGTCAAGAGCGTCGATTCCGCTGTTCAAAAGCACATCCAGGTAACTGGTGAATGTGGCTGCTTTGGAAGCATTCGCTTCATTTTTGAACTGCTTGTCCAAGAGCGTTTTATGGAATACAATATACTTCTTTATGTCTTGCTCGTTCATCTGCGGACCTGCGGCCGGCCCATAGAGAAGACCGTCTACGTATTGGTGAATGTTCCACGCCGTACCAAAAATTAATGATTTAGCATCATTGCTTAAGGCGGTCTCACTAAAGAACATAGCAACAGACGGCGCCAGGTCAATTAGTTTATTGTCCGGTTCCCTATATTTACTTTTGGAACCAGTGTCTCCTTGTGGAGGCGCCGTAATGTTAGTAGCTGGTGTAGCTGCTGGCTGCACCGTTCCAGATGTCCCGATTGGAGCCGTACCATTTGATACGCCTGTTGCTCCGTTGATCGCAGTGGCTCCGCTCGAATCAACGTCTGGGGATTGAATGACTACCTGATCAGTGATAGCGCTTTGTTGCCTAAAAACCTTCCAGGCACTTGGGCCATAAACCCCGGCAGCAACAACAGCACCGGCCAGAACTAACGTCCCGGCTAAGGTCACAATCCTCTTTTTGTCCATAGGTATCAGTGATCTTATTGATCTCATTGGTCTCTTCCCTCCTTAAACTTTTATTTACATTACGTAGGCATTTTACCATTTATTAGGAGAGAAGAGTGTCGCTTTTGCTGTAAAACTTGAACCATTTTCCGTCATCCGTTTTAGAGAAGTGTCATAAGAATCCTGTTTGTACCCAAATTTCGCGAAGATGAAACAGCATGTCCAAAATATTTTTCAGATCACTATCACTCAAATTCTGCTTTTCGAACCAATACCCGCAGATAATTCATGAGATCCTCCGCAAGATCTCCCCGACGTAAGGCATATTCGATGGTCGCCTCCACAAAGCCCAACTTGTCTCCGACGTCATATCTCCGACCTTCGAACTCATAAGCTAGGATTTCCTGATACCGACCCAGTTCCTTGATCCCATCCGTAAGCTGAATCTCCCCACCCTTCCCTGGCGGAAGAACGCTCAAAATATCAAATATCTCCGGATTTAAAATATAACGTCCCATTATGGCTAAGTGAGTTTCCGGAGCATCTTCCGGACGGGGTTTCTCTACCAAATTCCTGGCACGATAAAGCCGATCGGCAAACTTTTCGCCATCTACGATCCCGTATTTGGACGTATCCTGGAGAGGAACTTCCTGAACCCCTACGATACTGGCTCCATGGCGCTCGTATTGATTCATCATTTGGCGCAAAGCCGGCGCTTCGGAATAGATGACATCATCCCCTAAGAGGACCGCAAACGGTTCATTGCCGATAAATTTTCGGGCGCTATAGATGGCATGCCCCAAGCCTAGCGCTTCTTTTTGCCGAACGTAATATATATCCGCCATCCGGGCGACATCCTGCACCAAATCCAGAAGGTCATCTTTTGCGTTTTTCTTTAAGAACGCTTCCAGTTCCATCGAACGGTCAAAGTGATCTTCGATAGCCCGCTTATTGCGTCCGGTAACGATGATAATATCCTCGATTCCGGATTGAATGGCCTCTTCCACAATAAATTGAATGGTTGGTTTATCTACAATGGGCAGCATCTCTTTCGGCTGAGCCTTCGTTGCCGGCAAAAAACGTGTTCCCAACCCGGCCGCCGGAATCACTGCTTTACGAATTTTACGCATTATTCCGCTCTCCTTAATTAGTAATTAACCCAATAGTCCTGATCACAAGGTAAGGATCACTTGATGAATTCCGCCGTCATCTTTGAGGATAAAGAAAGGTTCTCCCTTCCACTCTTCCCTGGAAAGCCCATCAAGCTCTAATGCTGTCCCCCCTGTGCATTTCCCGAGGGGATTCCTTACCTTGATCTGATAGGTCGTCTCTACCCAGCGATAAGTGACTTCATACTCTGGCCAATCTTTGGGAATGCACGGCTGAAGATAAAGGCGTTCTCCACGCCGCGTAATGCCCAGAATGCCCTCCAAACCGGCCTGGTACATCCACCCGGCGGCACCGGTATACCACGTCCATCCGCCTCGGCCCAGATTATGGGTCTCGGTGAAGACATCCGCCGCCATAACGTAAGGTTCTACCTTGTACTGTCTGACTTCATTTAGCGTCCTGGTATGGTTAACCGGATTCAGCATTTGGAAGAGTTCCCAAGCTTTATCTCCCTCGCCAAGTTTAGCCCAGGCCAGAATACTCCAAATCACGCCATGAGTATATTGTCCCCCATTTTCACGCACACCCGGCGGATAAGCCTGAATGTAACCGGGACTCGGCGCCGTATGCTGAAAGGGAGGGGTCAGTAAGCGCGCCAAACCATGTTCTCTGTCCACCAGTTCCCGTTCAAAAGCTTGCATAGCCAGATACGCTTTATTCTCGGGTGCTGCGCCTGAAAGGACCGACCAGGATTGCGCGATCGCATCAATTCGACACTCGTTGTTGCCGATCGAACCTAGAGGTTGTCCATTGTCAAAATAAGCCCGCCGGTACCATTGACCATCCCAACCATACTCATCGAGCGCTTGAGTCAGGTCACTCGCTGCCTTACGGTAATAATCCGCTAATTCGTCCGCCTGTCTCCCGACGCAAATGCCGGTGAAATCCCGCAGAATCAGACAAATGAACCAACCCAGCCAGACGCTTTCCCCCCTGCCTTCGCGCCCAACTTCGTTCATACCATCATTCCAGTCACCGCCGCCCATCAACGGCAGGCCGTGAGAACCAAACTTCAGTGCCTGACTTAGGGCCAAGCGGCAGTGTTCAAAGAGATTTGCCCCTGTTTCGGCACTCTTCGTCTCGGTACATCGTTCTGTCTCCTCATCGCACAGGGCCAAGTCTTCCAGGAAAAGCACATCTTCTTCTAAAATTTGCTCATCCCCAGTATGTTCAATATACCGGGCTACTGTATAAGGCAACCAAAGCAAGTCATCGGAGAAGCGGGTTCGAATTCCCCGCTTCGTTTCCTCGTGCCACCAATGCTGAACGTCCCCTTCCTTGTATTGATGAGCTGCGTGGAGCAAAATCTGAGCCCTGGTAATCTCCGGCCGAGTATGCAGCAAAGCCAGCGCGTCTTGCAGCTGGTCGCGGAATCCATAGGCCCCGCCCGCTTGATATAAGCCTGTCCGCGCCCACAGTCTACAGCCTAAGGTTTGATACAATAGCCAGCCGTTAAGCATAACGTCCATGCCCTGATCCGGGGTGTGCACTTGAACCTGTCCCAAGAGATCCGCCCAGACTTTCCGGACCTTGCTATATTCCTCTTCTATCCTGTCCGCCTGCCCAAACTTGTTTAGGATGACTTGCACTTCCGCAGGCGTGGTCCCTTCCCCCAGAAGAATGTAGACCGTTCTTTCCTCGCCGGGCAAAAGCTGCAGTTTAACCTGGCTGGCCCCGCAGGGGTTATAGGCCAACCCCTCAGAATTGGACAAGCAAATGCGCCCCAGAGCGGCCGGTCGTTTAAGCCGGCCGTTTTGACCCAAAAACTCAGTGCGATCCCCTGTCCAACTCTGTTCAACCACTTCCCCCG
>JBAQLX010000120.1:0-1787 GCA_049302315.1 Desulfosporosinus sp. | reverse complement strand
AATGGACATTTCGGTGGCATGAACGAATTGATCAGCTCCGCCTCGCCACTGTCGCTCAGCTTCAGGTGACGCTGGGCATAATGCTCCTCAATCTTGTCTTTAATGAAAGATTGTGTTTGCGTCAAGTTGTTCTTTCCTTCCCATACGGTTATCATACGAGATTCACTTTTTCGTCTGCGGTTCATGCTCTCCTCCATACCATGCGTTGTATGGTATTAGCATAGCACCAATTGCAACACTATGCAAATAATGATCTTTTAATTTAAAACCTGACGAAAATGTTAGTCTTGCAGAAGGTTATCCCTATTATAAGGTTTCAGTAGCTGCTTTAAAGGACTTTGAATCTGGTAAAAAAGTCAGCTTGTCTCAACTATACATTTCTAGTGGCGGGTATATTATCCCAATAAAGACCGCAAATAAACAAGTGGCAATTGCACAGGTTGAATACTTCGAGGGGAAATGGCAAATCGTTCAGGTTTCAAATGATGAAACTCTAGAAAGCGATATAGCATTTGCCAAAGAAAAGATTAAGGAATCTTTATCTCTAACCAGTACCCCCGATGATATTAAGCTCATTTATGACCAAGCGTTTGGATTAACGGCTTTGCAAGTACAAAGTTCAAACGGTGAGTTTATTATGTCATTAAATGATAATGATCCTTTATCGTTAAAAAAAGGTGAATTAAAACCATTAAACGATAATCTGATTAAAATTAATGATATACAAAAAGAGCGAATTGCGGATGATGATAAGATCGGAGGATCATCAGGGGATACTGCAACAACCACTTCGTGGTGGCCTATCACTATTATAGTTTTATGTCTGGCCACCGGAGGCGTGATACTGCTTTATCGCAAAAGGATGAGCCATTAAATGAAAACAGATTACTTTTAAATAAAATCTTATAACTAATCAACAAGCTTAAATGCTTGTTTTTTTTGTCACAAATTAAGTGTACTCCTCGGTTATGTGGGTGAATAGGAGGTATCCTAAAAAACGGACTATCATTTATTCTGCAGCTCCACCTTTATTAACCCACTCATCAATTTCACTAATCTTGAATTTCCACAGCTTGCCGATTTTTTTTGCAGGCATGTTCTTATTTAAAATCCATTTTAAAGCAGTATCTCTCTTAATGCCTAAATGCTCGCATATCTCATTCATGGAAAACCAACGTTCAATATCGTTATCCGACAACTTAATTACCCCCATTCAGACACAAATATTTCCATCGCTTTAATAATATCAGAACAGCCTAAATAATTCAATAATTTTAACGATTTATGATTGTTTTTGTGGATTTATAAATAGTTATACTTTCATCATCCTAATAATTAAGTATCAAAGAAACTATAAATCCAGTAGATATGTTTCCCTGTACGACGACACTCTCAAAACTACAACTTTTTTTCTAAAAATCACATAGATATGTTTCCTCATACGACGGACTGCTTTCTCAAACCCTTTTAGACAGTAGACCAGTTTCCACGCACATACAAAACATCCCCAAACAAGCAATTGCCACCATTCAAATTACTTTTTTAAGTAACTCTCCACGGTGGCAAAACTCTCGAAAGTACCTATATATCAAGGTTTCTAGTCTCTATTTAGAAGTTACATTTGTGAGCAACACTACACACTCAACGTGCTGCGTCCAAGGAAACATATCCAATGGCTGCACGCTTTTAACTCCATATCCTCCCTGTGTTAGGACTCCGAGATCCCGAGCCAGGGTTCCTGGTTCGCAAGACACATAGATGATCCGCTGGGGCTTCAGCTCCAGTAA
>JBAQLX010000119.1:0-2754 GCA_049302315.1 Desulfosporosinus sp. | reverse complement strand
CTGAATCCTGCGGGTCTTATCTACAATACCTTCATTCGCCCCGGCAATATTATGGGTAAAGAATCTGTCCCACTCAATGTCTGAAAAGGTATAGTGATTAAGCAATTCAAGCTGATGGCGCAGATTAGCAATCAAGGCCGCTTCACTAGTGACATTGATATATTCATAACCCTGCCCGCACAGTCGATTGATAAATTCTTTTTCCAAGGCCGCTTCACTCTGATAATCTACGACGCGATATGAGTCCGGAATATATTCAGCGACAACGGTGGCTTCATTAGTAGCAGCCACGATATTATATTTAATCATGACACTTTCTCCTTGAAGTTTAATAGCTTGTCTCGGTAATATTCATATTGTTTGCGTCGTGCCATGATTTCGGCGGGTAAGCCTTGGGTGATGTCGTTAACAAGTGCGTCAAAGCGATCAAGAATAGTGACAATGCGCTCTTGTTCCGCAAGCGGCGGGATGGGAATTTTAAAGTTTTTTACATCAACATCACTTACGGCAGGATAGGCTGAACCTCGTTGAACAGTTTCTATATAATCGTAGAATTCAGGCTTAGAAATATGATAATATAAGAATTTTGGCAAGACCTTTGTTTTATCAGTTCTTAAAACACAAAAACCAGTACTACATATATGCCCCATAAAGTTATTGGGTATAATGCAGAACCTTTTTAATGTGGGTCTAGTAGTTCCAAAGATAATGTCGTCAGCTGCAACTATTTTTTGAGCTCTACTTGGTGCAGTATCAGCATTAATTTTGCTTACTTCTCCGATCGCATTAGTATCTCTATCAACAGATGTTAAATCAATATATTTGAACACAGTGTCACCTGCTCGACTCCAGGAGATATTTTCTGTTTTTAAACATACATCTCCAATTTTCTGATATTTACAATTGCTGTCAGCAACAAGAAGAACATTACTAAGATAATACTCATATTGCTTCTTTCTTGCCTCCAGCTCTGCCTCCAGCTCTGCCTCCAGCTTAGTAAAATTATCGAGGATTCGGACTATCTCTTGTTGGACTGGAAGCGGTGGGAAAGGAATTTTAAAGTTATTTATCATCTTAAGATTTAAACCACCGCGAGTACCATCACCCGATGAAATATTTCTTAATTCTTTGTATTGTGACCTTAAATAGTAATATAAAAAATCGCTAACTACAGATTCATTTGTAATAATTGAACACAATGATTGATTTGTGCATAAGGATATTCTTGTTATTGCAACAGTTCCCCTGGTTTTACCTTGACCTGCAAGTGCGACTACAACTGCATTGGGTGGGACCATCTTGGTGCTACAATTTTCATATCCTAATTGTGTGATTTTTTGTTTTGTATCGTAGATTATTCTGTCATTCACTTCGCCGGAACTCATCCATGGGATTGTGCCATTTTCCCAGTAGGCGGCAACTCCTGTTTTAGGCGTAGCACCCGCATGACATTCAGCTATTTCTCCAATAGTTTTGTATTCCACCCCATCCGGGCAAAGCTCGGCAATTAAATTTTCAATTTTGCTCATGCGTCCGCCCTCTCTATGTCCGCAATGATGGCAGCGATTTCTTCCCGTAAAACATTCTCTCGGGTAACAATGGTTTCAATCTCAGCGTTGAGCTTAGTTATGTCCACAACCTCTCGTTTGTCCTCCTGTACCACATAGGAGGAAACAGAAAGGTTGTAGTCTTGTGTGGCGATCTTGTCGTTGTCTACCCGACGAACGAAATAGTCTTCATTGTCGCGAGTTTCATAAGCAGAAATTATTTTGGAAATGTTTTCATCAGTCAGCTTGTTGCTATTGGTAACCTTAATACACTCGTGAGAAGCGTCAATAAACAGGGTGCTATTCTCACTCTTGGATTTTTTCAGGACCATAATACAAGTTGCAATACTTGTGCCGAAAAATAGGTTGTCCGGTAACTGAATCACGCAATCCACAAAGTTATTATCAATTAAATATTTCCTGATCTTCTGCTCCGCACCGCCGCGATACATTACGCCAGGAAAACAGACAATCGCCGCAGTCCCGTTAGTGGAAAGCCAAGAAAGACTATGCATAACAAAGGCAAGGTCCGCTTTAGATTTTGGTGCGAGTACTCCGGCGGGCGAAAACCGCGGGTCGTTGATTATAAGAGGATTAGCATCGCCATCCCACTTAATCGAATAGGGTGGATTTGAAACGATCGCTTCAAAGGGCTCATCATCCCAATGAAGTGGATCTGTCAGCGTATCGCCATGTCCGATATCAAACTTGTCATAATCAATGTCGTGTAGGAACATATTTATTCGACAAAGATTATATGTAGTGATATTGATTTCCTGTCCAAAGAACCCCTGTCGCACGTTTTCTTTACCCAGAATCTTGGCAAATTTCAAAAGCAGGGAACCAGAGCCACAGGCGGGATCATAAACCTTATTGACTTCAGTTTTACCAACTAGTGTAAGACGTGTCAACAGTTAGGACACCTCTTGAGGCGTATAGTATTCGCCGCCGCTTTTGCCTGCATTTGAAGCATACATACCCATCAGGAATTCATAAGCGTCGCCGAAAGCGTCAATCGTATTATCCTTATAATCACCGAGCTTCATCTCGCCAACACCGTTCATAAGCTTGACAAGCCTCTCGTTGCGTCTTGCCACAGTGCTGCCGAGCTTGTTACTATGTACATCAAGGTCATCGAATAAGCCTGTGAAATCCGCTTCACTATCAGACCCCTGGGCTGAAGCTTCAATGTTCTTGATTGCGCGTT
>JBAQLX010000118.1:0-8914 GCA_049302315.1 Desulfosporosinus sp. | reverse complement strand
ATGCTTCTTCGGGAATTTTCACGACATCCAGGGCATCAACGTTGCTTTGAATCTCATAGCCCTGCGGAGCGAATTTTTGCCAACATGTTTCAGAAAGGGCGTTAAGCGCCGCTATACTGATCGCTTTGCGCAAAGAATTAGTTTTGTACAGACCCTGAAGCAACTCCACTACGGGGGTTTCTATTAACCGTCCGGAGCTGGGCATAGCTTTAGCGGAACTCGGACAACAAACTGCTTCCGGAATCGTTTTAATAGGTGTAAAACAAATACCGCCTATCCCGTTGCTCAGTTTTACCCCCGTAAAAAACAACCCGATGACTACCCGTTCCAAGGTAATTTCATTGATTTCTTCGCCCAAAACGGATTGGATATGTTCATGCGTTTCCCGTAAAATCGCTCCCGGGCTAAAGTCGAGTGAATTCTTCATTATTACTTCATCCCCCAATTTTTAGAATTTTGCAAGGGCACACACATCCTCACTTCGCTGGTGTCACTTTTTCATTTGGAAAAATATAGAACCCAGTTGCTCCGCCTAAAATACCATATCCTTGATAAAACCCTTGAGTTTGATCGGAAAATGGCTCCACTATCAAAGACAGTGGAGCCATCACTAAATAAAAGCGTCGATCGCTTATCCACTCCTTTTCAAAGGTGAAGGCATACCCGTTTCCGAGTATACCCCGAGGGCTTTAAGCCCTGGCCGAAAACCATGGAAAAATTCTTTAGGGCACTTCGGCTTGGAGTCATTTTATTTAATTCCTGAATTAAATAACTAAGATTAATCAATATTTCATTCTTTGCAGACACTCCGCAATAACTCGACTCAACTCAATCTAACTTAACTTAACTCATTGAAATTATATAATAGCTAGTATCTATTTACAATGGGTTATGTTGACACAATTATTGTAATTTTGACATTGCTTTTGTTTAAAGTATTTCCATAGCAACTGAGTATTAGGGATATGTGGTCAACCATTAGACGGGAAGTACCCGGTCCTACACAGAACGTTCAAACAGCAAAATGTCTTACTCTGAAATCTACGCCTATACCCTCAGCGATTAGCTTACACGCTTGAATGTCTTCCTCTGAGATAAGGTCAACTACAGATAGAACCACATTAGGGATATGCTTTTTGCATTTCACAGCGAAATCCAATATTCCTTCGAAAGCTGTTTCTCCGAAATCGGATAAGCATAATGCCTGATACTCTTGTTTATTCTTAGCATTCAGGCTAATAGAAATTGTATCCGCCAGACCTTCTAACAACGGGGTGATATCATATCCATTAAGCAAATTGGCCTGACCGTTTGTGTTAATACGAAGGGGTATATTATAGTAATCCTTCAGCTTTTTACAAATCTCAATTAGATCAAAAGTACGCATCATCGGCTCCCCATACCCACAAAATACCAATTCCTTATAGTTCGAAATCTCCAGTTTTGAAATATCTTCAAGAACCTCATCTACAGTAGGCTCCCTTTCAAGCCAAAGATTTAGCCTATCAACAACGCCCTCCGAATTATTTCTCACACAAAAGGTACAGTTATTGGAACAGCGGTTGGTAATGTTAAGATACAACGAATTCTCTATTGCATAGGTGATGGTCATTGACGATTTCATCATTAGGTGTCACCTTCTTCACATTGGTTAATTAATATTTCCTGCGACACATGTCATTCGGTTGAGTTGCTCGATATATATCAGATGCAGTTGCGTATTATAAATATTTCTTAGTGACTCTTCAGAAATGATTGTATTCGCGGCTCCTACGAGCATATGGCCTTCCCTGTCAAGAATCCCTACCTTTCCGCCTAGTAGTATGGCGTGATCCGGCATATGTGTTGACATTATTATTGTGAGGCCTTTTTTGGCAAGATCAGAGATGATTTGAAGAATTTTAAGCTGATTACCGTAATCTAAGTGGTCGGTCGGCTCGTCGAGCAGGATAATTTCCGATTCCTGCGCCAGTACGCGTGCTATCTGCACCTGCTGTCGTTCGCCACCGCTGATTTGGGTATACGACTTATCGGCAAGGTGTTCAAGTCTTGTCTGCTTCAGGACAGCGTCAACCTTCACGTACTCCTCTTCCCCCGGCACCTTCAAGAGCCCCATGTGCGGAGCCCTGCCCATCACGACATAATCACGAACCGAGTAAGAAAACGTAGGCGCGTAGACCTGCGGCACATAGCCTAAGATCCGGGCAATTTCATTGATGGGAATATGGGTGATATTCCTGCCCTTCAGCATGATTTCACCCCTCAGCGGGGCGAGCACATTGCCAATTAGCGAGTATTCAGCAAGTTATCCTCCAGAAAATCATTAGACAGATATTCCTTTGAGGCATCGGCAATCTGAGCGAGGAAAGCTTCCATCTCAGCTCCGATAAAGGTTCTATAGCGGTGCCAGTAGAGCTTGCTGGATACCGCTACATGGGGCATGGAAAAGAAAGCAATATTTCTGCCTTTGATCAGAACCTTCAGCAGCGGATCAGCAACCAGTTTGCTATATCTCCCGCTGGCGAGCAAATCACGGATATGCCGCTCGTCCTTGATGTCAAGATCAAAATCCTGGGCCAGAGTTTTATCCATGCCGAACAAACACCCCACCGTAACCCCCTTCACACCGTAGCTCTGTGCCAAAGCGTTGCGCAAGGAGTTGGCAATAAGCTGCTCACCAAGGATCAGCACCTCGCCGTCATACAGGTCCTCGGCGTGTAAGACAAGACTTTTGCGATCCGCGCGGACCTGCTGCACGGCGCGTATGACAGCCTCACTGCCTGTGTTGCCCAAGGGAGTTGCCGCTACATATGGGATACCCCATTCTTTTTCCATAAAGGTTGCCAAAGGCATCCCGGACTGGGCGACTACAACATTTACCTCTGCCTGCGCGGACCTTTGGATATCTGGCAGAGAGCAGCCAATCATAAAGTTGCAAGTTACTTTAAAATCGTTTTCCTCAAACAGATTTCGGATATCGGCAGCATTGGAATTGTCGGAAAAATCCAGTGTCGTAAGCCCCAGGATGTTGACGCCGCAGGAAATCTGCTGTGTGCTTCTTTGGCTATAATATGCGGCCAGCTTTAGCATGGCCGCGCCAGCCCCACTGTTATAGTAACGGAAACCGGTGGTGTGAAACCCAAAGACTGGAATCCCCGTTTTCTCCTCGACCTCTCGGGCGACCCCGTCCATATCGGTACCGATGATCATTGGTACCGGGCTTCCCAGCAGCGCGATAAATTCCGGTTTCATGCTCTCGCACGCCGTGAGCACTTTAATGATAAATTTATCGTCGTCTCCTAAAACGGCGTCTATTTCCCGCAGTCCCGAACAAAAAATCGACCTTTTATTGCCAAACCAGCGGGGCTCGTCAAAGCTGATATAATTGCGGCTGCAGCAGGAGGCATCATGAATAACCACCATGCCGTTTAAATCAAAAAGACTGGAGCATACTCCTGAATAATCGCTGGAATAAGGAGGCAAATATACGCAAAGCTGACTCATATCTTACCAGTTCTCACTTTCCTTTAAAATTTGATTGTAATCTACCGTAGTCTCACAGGCCTCGCTCATCATATCCATTAAAACGTCAATAGCGTAAAACCCGTAAATAAATTTCTCCTCCAATAATTCGACCATATGCTTAGCTCCCAGCGTATAAGCGCTGTTAAAACCAATGCAAAGGCATTCTTGCAATTGTATATTCGTTTTTATCAAATCAAACCTCTGCGCGTCGGCGATCATGATATCCGGCCGGTTCTTTTTTATCCATTCATAGTTGGGTATATCGCAGTTCAAAATCATCGAGTCAAAAACCATTTTAACGTTGAAGCCATAGTCCAAAAGCGCTTTTGCTAAAGAGAAGGGCATTTTAGTTGAAGATGAATCGACCACGATTGGCATATCACCAAGCTGCTTTAGCGTCTTGGCAATTTTTTTCCTTGCCTGGGAGATATATTCGCTCAGATCGGGCTTGTCCCGTCCCAAAACAGCAGCAATATCGTAATACACTTGAACAATTTCATCAATCTTAAAAGTGCCCGGTGCAAACAAAAACGGTATCCCCAGCTCTTCGTTCATCTGCTCGGCGGCCATCTGGGCCATAGGCGCAACGACAATATTTAAGCGGCTGTCCGCCATGTGCAAAAATTCTTCAAAGGTTTTGCAGTCGCTAATCTGCTTCACGTTCATTCCAAATGCACGCAAAATTTTGTAAATTTCACAGTCTTTTTCAAGCGGCGGATTATTTCCCACGAGATTTACGGCATCTTCCATTTTCCCGGTTCGGTCCAAAAGTCCATAGAATTTTTTCTGCATATTTACCGGGGGGGGCAATTTTCCATCCAGAGAAATAGGGTTGATATGGCAAACGGTAAATTTTACATCGGGAACCCTTTGGCTCAGCAAAGATAACAGCGCGTCATGGTCCGTTCCCAAAAGGTCGTCAATACAGCTCACTTCAATAATAATGGCTCTCGGCCTCTTCCCTAAAGTATTCAGCAGTTCCTCAACGGCATCGGGGATCAGATCCTCATAGCAACCCGAAACAACATCGTCTTCGGAAATGAATAAATGAGATAGTTGTTGCTTGTCTCCATCGCGATAGGCCCCTATAGAAATGCGCCGCCCGCAAGCCGAAGGTGCGACATGGAGCCGATAGCTTTCGGGAATGTTAACTCGAGGGCACATCCGCCTCGGATTAAAGTAGTGAAGTGTACTTTCAAAAACTGTGGTATTAAACATGCGTGCACACCTCCAGCACTTTATCGGCCAGTTTCTTATAGCAGCAGGCCATTTCGGAATCCGGAAAAACTTCCACCACCGTTTGATCCAGCAGCTCCGCCTTTTGAACAATGCCGTCACGGGGCACCACCCCTACGATCTGACCGTTGGTTTCCCGCGCCAGCCTTGCTACCAGTTCGTATTCATTCTCAATATTGCGCGAATTTAAGATAAGTCCGCTGTATTTTGCGTAGCCCCGTTTGGCAAAATTTTCGATGGCGGTTACAATATTTGAAGCTGCGTACATGGACATCATCTCCCCCGAGGTAACAATAATCACGTTATCGGCGTAGCCACCGCGGATCGGCATGGCAAAGCCTCCGCAAACCACATCGCCCAAAACATCGTAAAAGACGATGTCGGGGTTTAGTATTTCATAAGCCTCCAGTTCCTGCAGTTTTTCAAAAGCGGTGATAATTCCCCGTCCGGCGCAGCCGATGCCGGGCGTAGGTCCGCCGACCTCTACACACAGAACGCCATTATACCCTTCAAAAACGATTTCCTCGAGCGCTAACTCTTTTCCGTTTTTCTTGATCTGATCCAGCACAGTTGGAATTTTGACTCCATGCATCAGCTCTTTAGTGGAATCAGACTTCGGATCGCAACCGATCTGCATAACTTTATAGCCTTGCTTACTTAAAGCCACAGACAAATTCGCGGTAGTCGTGGATTTTCCAATCCCACCTTTACCATAAATTGCAATTTTTTTCATAATTACTGGTCATTCCTTTCATTTGATACCCACATCCCAGAAGGAAACATAAAAATGGCTCCCCAATCTA
The DNA here is from genome assembly GCA_049302315.1 of Desulfosporosinus sp. Lineage (GTDB taxonomy): Bacteria > Bacillota > Desulfitobacteriia > Desulfitobacteriales > Desulfitobacteriaceae > Desulfosporosinus. Next base: position 3,350 of record JBAQLX010000118.1, on the reverse strand, counting down.
AAGATAGTGGAGCCATCACTTAATAAAAGCTTAGACAGCTTATCCACTCCTTTTCAAATGTGAAGGCATACCCGTTTCCGAGTATACCCCGAGGGCTTAAAGCCCTGGCCGGGTAACCATCGATTGCTCCTTAGGTTCATCCGGCTTGGAGTTTCAGTATATTTAGTTTTCGTGAAACGCTGGTATGTATTGCTAGCAGGCCAAGGTTTGCTTAACCACGCCCTTAACCACCGCCTTAGGCAGTACCACTTGTATTCCCTGGGAAGTGTGATCAGTCTGAATGTTATTGCCGTAAATTGAACTAAGGTTGATATCTGTTAAAACCTCAAGCGTTGGTCCCAAGCAAACTATACTGCCATGTTGCATGAGAACCACTTCATCGCAGTAATATAAAGCCAGATTAGGATCATGTAAGGTGATGAGCATGGTGATGCCATGTTGTTTTGCTAATTGTCGCATTAAACTCATCATCTGATGTTGATTGGAGAAATCCAGATGAGAGTTTGGTTCATCTAAAAGCATATAAGGGGTGTCTTGGAAAAGAGCCCTTGCCAATAGCACCAATTGCTGTTCACCACCGGAGATCGCATTATAATCGTGATCCAGTAAATGCTCTATGCCAATTTGTTTAAACACTCCTTTAGCCTTCTGCCGTGCTACTGCCCCTGGGGCAGACCAAGGGTTTAAACGCGCTGCTTCTCCCATCAGGACCACTTCCAGACAAGGGTAATTAAACGGCGAGCTGGCGCTCTGTGGTACGACGCTAACCATACGAGCGATCTCTACTCTAGTCAGGCTTGCGATATCCTGTCCCCGAAGATACACCTGACCTCGGGTAGGTTTGAGTAAGGCATTTAGGCAGCGCAGCAATGTGGTTTTCCCCGAACCGTTTCTGCCTAATAGGGCGCATATCTTACCTTCTTCTACGCGCATGCTAACGTCTCGTAAAATAGGGTTCCCGCCATAACCGGCTTCCACATTACGGACTTCAATACTCATTTTCCAGCCCATCCCTTCCTTTGGCTCAATACCAGATATCCCAGAAACGGCGCTCCCAAAAGCGAGGTTACGATGCTGATGGGTATCTCCGAACTAAGAAGCGATCGGGCCAGCGTATCCATCAAAAGCATCAGAGAAGCGCCTAAGAAAGCCGAAGTAAAGATCAGACGCCGATGTTCCGAACCAACCAAGGATCGGGCGATGTGGGGCACGATCAAGCCGACCCAGCCGATTGATCCACAGGCGGAGACTGAAATGGCTACCATTAAAGTGGTAATGGTCACGTAAATAATCCGCCATTTTACAACGTCCACACCTAAGGAAAGTGCCTGCTCATCATCCTGGGACATGATATTCAAACGCCAACTAAAAGCTGCAATCAAAACCGTACCTATCATAGTCACCAAAAAAACGCTCCAGACTGAATCCCAGGTTGCCGTTTGAAAGCTCCCCATGAGCCAAAAGACGATTTGCACCAGTTTATCGTAAGGATCTGCCAAATACTTCAAAACAGAGACACCCGCTTGGAAAACTGACGAGACGATAATCCCGCCCAATATCAAGACTGCTGTAGAACGGTCATGGCTTTTTGCCGCTAGTACGTGTACGCAAAATACCGCTGCCACCCCAAATAGAAATGATGAAAATTTTACTGCGAGACTTAAAGGAGGAAAAAACATCAAACCCAGCACCGCCCCGAAACTCGCCCCTGCCGTAACCCCCAGCAGATCAGGCGAGGCTAAAGGATTGCGGAAAAGTGCCTGAAACACCGCACCGGAGACGGAGAGGGCGCTTCCCACTGTGAAAGCCAGCACGACCCGTGGCAAGCGGATTTGCCAAAAGACACCTTGCGCTTCAGGGGAGGGGGGAACCATCCCCCCTCCTAACCCTATCTTTATCCATAGTGTCTGCATCATCTCTAACGGAGAAACAGCATAGCGTCCGCAACAGATGGCGATTAAAATGCAAACTACGGGGAAAGTCAGAGTTAGAACTAAAACATTTTTCTTCATGTTTTCTCTCCCTGTCGATCGGTATGGCGCTCCTTAATTAAATTTGCGGACCAATGGTTAGAGTTTCCCTCCCAATTCGGTAAAGGAATTACCCATGTAATTCTTGTAATAGTCGTCGGTGAACTTCTGAATATCAATGTCTGTAAATTTATCCCCATGCATAGTACCAGCCAACCACTGTATTCCCAAAATACTTTGCGGAGCGGGGAAATCCCACCAACCCAGGTTTGAAGGAAATATAAAGACTTTTTTGTTCTTGATAGCGCTTACGGACGCCAAAGCGGGATTATTTAATACCTCGTTCACACCGTAAATTCCTTTGGTCGAGCCCAGGAAAATATAATCAGGATTCCATTTCACCAGTTGTTCCGGAGATATTTCCGCCCAGAGGCCCACCGCATCTTTGGCCACATTTACGCCCCCGGCAGTCTCAATCATGCTGTTTGCCGTCATATCTTTCGTAGCAGCCGTATAAATGCTCTTGGGTCCAGCCATCAGCGCCTTGGGTTTCTGATCGGCAGGTAAGTCTTTCAAACGATCCTTAATATTACTAACAACATTTTTGCAATAGGTTACATATGCTTCAGCCTGTTGATCAGCACCGAGGATTTTACCCATTAGCCTAACCGCTTGATAGCTTTCATCCAGGGTTTCTCCTTTGAGGGCTACTACTTTGACGCCCACATCGTTATACTGCTTTATGATATTTTGATCAAAATCATAATAAACGAAAAGCAGCTGAGTCTTTAAAGCAAGTACTTCCTCCACCGAACCATTGCTTGTGAACGCAGGCAACGCGGCATACTTCGGATCGAGCTTAGCCTTTCCTTTACCCACCTCACCCATCAACCCCTGATGGACCATCTTGTCTTGCTGCCCAAGGGCATACACCAAATGCCCCATCCACTTTATCGTGCCGATGCGTTGCAGATTATCAGGTACTTCTACCTGACGCCCCAGCATGTCGGTGATGACCACTTTTTCTTTCTGGAGCGCGGGCGTTTCCGCCCCGGCTTTGGACCCTTGACCACACCCCGTCACCACTAGAGACAAGATAAGTACTAATAATAAAAAGTATTTTTTCATTCCTTTTACTCCTTTTCATTCTATTTCTTCTATAGCTACCTCAAAAATTTCGTTGTCCGGCAACCCCCCAAACGTTTCCAGATCTAACTCCCGAAGGCAAGTTATCAATAACCGCCGATTCCGATAAATCCAGATACTATGTTTTTTTGAAGATGAATAAAACTCAAATCTTGCTGGATTAGCAAGTCTTGCCCTACAGAGCCCTTGGATAGTATCGGCCAAACAGGCGGAGCCGTAGACTTTAACCTGCAC